>JAIRNC010000094.1 GCA_031258255.1 Synergistaceae bacterium | reverse complement strand
AGAGCCGCTCGATGGACCTCTGGAGAGCCTTGTTCGTGGAGTTCAGCGCGTTGTAGGATATGAGAGCCGGTACGTTCGTGTTGATGCGCATTGCAATACAACCTCCCTGTCATGTCGTTCTTGTCGGTCAGCGCGACTTCCCTGCCGCGCCGGATCAATGGCGGTATTCTTTTGATATGCGACCGCAGACCCCCTGCCGTGATGGATCAGCCGGCGTCCACAAAACAACCTGGCGCGCGGCTATTCAAGGCGGCGCGCCACCAGACATAAATACGCTTGGCAGCGATAACACTGACGGAATATTGGCGAGGAATTTCATCTTCTCCACAACCTCCCTGTCGTGAAAAAACCACCGGGGTCTTCCATGCCCCCGAAATGACTGACCCCCTGCGGGGATCCAAAATGTAACTTTACCCGCGTATAATACCCCAAATCGCCCGCTTGTCAAGCGCGCCCCGCGATTTATTTTGCATGACGCAGCACGGCGACGGATTCGACGTGGGCGGTCTGGGGGAACATGTCGAAGGCTTCCAGGCTTTCGAGCGAGTACGATCCGCCGGACTCGGCGCCCATGATGCGCGAGAGGTCACGCGCCAGCGTCGCCGGGTCGCATGAGACGTACACGATCTTTTCGGGCGCGATCTTCATGACGCCCTCTATCACCGCGGCGTCGCAGCCGGAGCGCGGCGGATCCAGCACTATGGCGTCGTAGGCGCCCGGCTTTGCCGTGCCCGCCCCCCTCATGAAATTTTCAGCCGAGTCCTCGTGAGGGGTGACGTTTTCAATGCCGTTCGCCGCCATGTTCCCCCTCATCAGGGCCGACGCCTGCCGCCACTCCTCCACCGCGTCGACTTCGCCTGAGACGCCGGCGAGGTAAGCCGTGAGCGCCCCTGAGCCGCTGTATAGCTCCAAGAGCCTCTCGGGCTTCCTGCCCCGGCTCACGGCGCTTCTCACATGATCGAAGACGGCCTCGGCCTGTAAGGCGTTGACCTGGAAAAAGGCGGAGATGTCCGTGCGAAAGTTGTAGCCTCCCAGCGACTGGCCTATGAAGCGCTTGCCGCAGAGGGGCTTGAAAAGGGGCCCCCAGATGAAGTTGCCGCCGCTCGGATTTACGTTGAGGACAGCCCCGGCCAGGCCGCCGCCTTTGCCGCAGAGACGCTGCTGGGCGTTCTTTAGCTTTCCGAATTCCCTGGCCGTGAGATCCCTCGCCGCAACGATCCCCGCCAAGACGCCGCCTGACTCGTCACTGCCCGGCTTGCCGGATCTCAGGGCGATATGCCTGATGTCGCCTGTCCTTTTGCGTTCATCGTAACCGGTGAAACCCGACGCGGCCAGCGCCTCTATCGTCAGCTTCGCCGCGCGCTCTGTCCGGCCGTCGAGGACGGCGCACTCGCGGAACGGGACGACCCTGTGGGACCTGCGCTCGTAGTAGCCGCAGGCCAGGGCCTTGCCGCCAGCGGCTGCCTGTACCGGGAGCGCCGCCTTGTTCCTGTACGACCACTCCAGGGGCGACGGCGCGCAGCCCAGCGCCTCCGGCGGTTCCAGTTTGCCGATCCGCCTCATCGCGTCCTTGAGCATGTCCCTTTTCATCTCAAGCTGCGCGCCGTAGGAGACGTGCTGGAGCTGACAGCCGCCGCACTTGCCGTAGGATTGGCATCTCGGCGCCGCCCTGTCCTTAGACGGCGCAAGGATGTCGATTAACGCGCAGGCGGCGTATTTTTTGGAGGCCCGCGCGACGCGGCAGACGACCTTCTCCCCGGGAATGGCGCCTGGGACGAACAGCACGAACCCGTCCCGGCCCGCGCGGGCTATGCCTTCGCCCTCGCTGTTGACGGACGTTATGTCAATTGTAAGGATATCCCCAGCGTTCATGCAGGCAGCCAGAATCTGCCGGGGGCCTTGCGCTCACGGTGCCTCAGACGGATTTTCCTCTCCTTCATGAGCCTGTAACCCAGGTCGAACGCCCTGCAGTTCATCTCCTCCGTACCCTTCGGGACGGCCACCTTGATCGTATGCCTTATGGACTCCGGCCTGAGCCGCCCCCCGATCTCCAGGACCCTGGCGACCGTGCCGAGGGCGATCATGTTCGTCACGACCTCCCTGCCTATCACGTCCCTCGCGGTCTTCGCTATCGGCAGATGGTGGATCTCAGCGTCTATCTCCGGCGTCCTCCGGACGTGTAGGTCGTCCAGTATGACGATCCCGCCCCTCTTGGTGTCGGCCGCGTATTTGTCGCAGGCCTTCTGAGTCAGCATGACCTGTAGATGAGGCCTGGCCGCCTTGGGATAGTCTATCTCGCCGCGCGCCAGGACGACCTCGGACTTCGACGCGCCGCCGCGCGCCTCCGGGCCGTAGGCCTGAGTCTGGACGGAGTTTATGCCATCCTCCATGAGCGCGGCAGCCTGGCCTATGATAACCGCCGCAAGGATAACGCCCTGGCCGCCCGAACCGGCGACGCGGATCTCATAACGGTCACTCACATCCGTCACCTCCTGCTTTTTCTATGACGCTCCTGTATCTGTCCGTGTACTCAACGCCCTGGACGTGATGCAGCTCGCCTGTCACGAACCTGCCGCGCAGATCCTCCTGGGACATGGCGTCCGCCCTTGCCTTCGGGACGCTGGCGTCCTTGAAGTAGCTGAAATTGTCCATCGGCTTCCCGCGCTCGTTCCTGCGTCCGTACTGAGTGTGGCAGTGCGTCATTATCTCGATGACCGAGAAGCCGTCGTGGGCGACACCCTTCTTGATGAGGGCCTCGCACATCCGTGGATGGGCCACCGTGGCCCTCGCCACGAACGTCGCCCCCGCGCAGATCGCGAGCTTGCAGAGGTCGAAGGCGGGATCGACCGTCCCGTAGGGGGCGGTGGAGGCGAACGCGCCCTCCGGCGTGGTTGGCGACGCCTGCCCGCCGGTCATGCCGTAGATGTTGTTGTTCATGATTATCGCGCACACGCCGATGTTCCGGCGGCACGCGTGGATGAAGTGGTTGCCTCCGATCGCCGAGCAGTCCCCGTCCCCCATCACGTCGATCACGGTAAGCTCAGGGTTGGCGAGCTTGACGCCTGTGGCGAAGGCGAGCGACCTGCCGTGGACGGTGTGCATGGTGCAGGCGTCGATGTATCCCGGCATACGGCTGGAGCAGCCGATCCCGGACGATATGACGACTCGGCCCTGACCGAGTCCCAAGGATGAGAGCGCCCTGAGCATCGCGTGCATCACTATGCCGTGCCCGCAGCCGGGGCACCAGAGATGCGGCATAAACTGCACACGCAGCCATTTCATGACATTATCGCGAGGCACCTCATGCCACCTCCTCTATGAACCTGACGATCCGGGACGGCTCGAAAAGCTCGCCGTTCAAGAGCGTCCTGCTGAACGTCTCCGCCTCCCCTCTGATGGCGCGCTCTATTTCGAGGGACATCTGACCCGCGTTGAGCTCCGGCACGATCACGCGCTTGACGCCAAAATCGGACACGGCCCTCAGGAGTTCGGCGTCGGGGAAGGGCCACAGCGTGACGGGGCGGAAGTACCCTGCCCTGACGCCGCGCGAGCGCGCCTCGCGGACGGCGCGGAGGGCGGAGCGGGAGACGCACCCGTATGACACGACCAGGATGTCGGCGTCCTCCAGCCCCTCTGCCTCGTATTCGATCACTTCATCGCGGAAGCGGAGGACCTTTCGCAGGATCCGCGTCAACTTTTTGTCTATTTCCGACGCGTCGCCCGTCGGGAAGCCCCACTTGTCAGAGACGAGCCCCGTCACGTGCCAGCGGTGTCCGTCGCCGAAGGCCGCCATCGGCGGGACGTCGTCCCCGTCAGCCTGGTAAGGGACGAAATCTGGCGCGTCCGCCGGTTGCTTGCGGTCCACTATGGCGAGCTCCGACACGTCCGGCACGACTATGCGCTCCCTCATGTGGGCTATCACCTCGTCGGCCATGACGAGGACTGGCTGGCGGAAACGCTCGGAAAAGTTGAACGCCTTTACGGTCAGGTCGTAACACTCCTGCACTGACGACGGCGCCAACGCTATCGTGCGTGGTCGCCGTGAGTCCCCCACCTCGCCTGCATCACGTCGCCCTGCGATGCCTTCGTCGGCAGCCCGGTGGAGGGGCCGCCCCTCTGGACGTCGACGCACACGAGCGGGATCTCCGCTATATACGCGTAGCCCAAGAGTTCCTGCTTGAGCGAAAAACCGGGGCCGCTGGTCGCCGTCATCGCCTTTTTGCCGGCGATAGAAGCGCCGATAGCCGCCGCTATGCTGCCTATCTCGTCCTCCATCTGTATAAAGGCGCCTCCGAGTTTCGGAAGCTCCAGAGCCATCACGTCCGCTATCTCAGTGGACGGCGTGATCGGATAGCCGCCGAAGAAGCGGCAGCCAACGTCCAAGGCGCCGGCGGCGATAGCCCTGTTGCCCTGCCAGAACTCAGCCCTCGGCATCGTCCGCGCCTCCCTTCACTGTTATGGCAAGATCAGGGCAGATGTCCTCACAGAGGCGACACCCAGCACAGCTGGCAATCAGAACCGGCCCTGGCTTTGCCCCCTGCCCCATTTCGAGCGCCCCTTTGGGACAGACTCCCGCGCACAGGCCGCAGCCTTTGCACCATGCCTTGTTTAAGAGGATTTCAAATTTTTTCACCGAAAAACCTTTCCCCCGAAGCGAGCGGGCCGCTGATGGAGAGAAACGCCTCCCTCACGCGCCAGCTATAGGGTCATTATACATGAAACGAATCGCGTCTGCATATGGGAACATGTCACTAGAGCGGGGCCGTGGCATTTACTTTTACGAATGTCAGTCGCTTCAAGGGGATACCCAGGCTTTTTGGCTCTCTTCGCGAGCCGGGCCGCGACAATAGTACGCCGCTGCCGTCAGTCCGGGGGCCTTACGTATGTCGCCCGGATCGTCGCGGGCGGCACAGCATCAAGTTCCAGCGAGGCTCGCGCAAGATGCAGCCCTATGGCGGGCGGCGTCCGGATCACCCTGTATCCCGAGCTTGAGATCTCGTCGAACTCGTCAAGGTCAGGGCCGGTTATGACGATATCGCCCCTGCCGCACCCGGAAGAGCGCACGAGTTCGATGAATTCCGCAGCGCTCAGGACGGCGGGGGCCGTGTCCTGAGGGAGGCCGTATATCGCCCCGTACAGGCTGCCTCGACGCGCCCTTATGGCAGAGGCCACGGCGAAACCGCTGCCTGTGAGCGGGCTGGCGATAGCGTACAGGCTGGAGACAGGCACGGCAGGGATCCCCATGCCGGAGGCGAGCGTCGTCGCGTAAGCCAGGCCAACCCTGATCCCGGTGTAATAGCCCGGCCCTGTCGTGACGGCTATGCGTTCCAGGTCCCTGAGGGCGAACCCGTGCCTCGCCACGAAGCCCCCTGCCAGGCCAGGCAGCAGCTCAGACTGCGCCCTGCCGACGTTCGCGTTCTCCTCGCCGTAAAGGGTGCCATCGTCAGCAAGCCCCAGGCTGACCCATCCCATCGAGCAATCTATAGCCAGCGTGAGTTTCATCAGCATCCGGCCTCCTTTGTCACAGCGTCGAGCATGACGGCATACGCTTCGCCGAGCGCGGCTATGGCGCGCTCTCCAAACGCGGACAGATCGAACGCCCGCGTAGATTCTGAGCATATCGATATGCCTATGTCCCATCGGTCGCTGTCGGGCGGCCTGCGCCACAGCTCGCCCCACTCGACCAGGGCCGCGTCGCCTGAGGCGAGATGCTCCTCTATGGACGAAAAAACGGCGTCGTCCCCGGGCTGGCCAATCCTGTACAGGTCGCAGTGCAGCAGGGAAAAGTCGCGCCCCGGCACCCTGTGGACGGCCTCTATCGTGAAGGTGGGGCTCTTCATCCCGGAAACGCCCAGCGCCGCGCCGATCTCTCGCGCCAGGGACGTCTTGCCGCTCCCGAGGTCTCCCTTAAGCAGCACGCACAGGCCAGGGTAGAGGCAAGCGGCAAGGCTGCGGCCGATCTTTGACGTGACGCGCGGCGGGCATGGGCCAACGCTTGGAAGTTTGCACCGTAAGGCGGGCTGGTTCAAAGGGTGACACACCTTTCAAGTTAGATGGCGCAAGAATTTCAACACCCAAGCCGACAGAACGGCCTGCGTCTCCGCGCCGTCACATCCGCCGCGCCATGTAGGCCATTATGGCGCAGGCCAGCCCGATCGAGACGAGCATCAGCGTCGGCGCGCGCATGTCCGCGCCGGGGTTCGATATCTTGATGAAGACGAGGCATATTCCTATTACGATGAAGCTCAGGGCCGTGAAACGCCAGCCGCGGGCACGCGCCTTGGCGTCTGGCTGGCGCAAGCGATCCGTCGCGCCCTGGCCCGGGCTGGTTCTCCTCTTGCGTTCGAGCCGCTTGTAAAGCATCACGCGATCTTGGTTCCGATGCAGTCGGCGAGCTCGCGGGCGAGGATCCCGTCTTTCCTCGCGCATGAGCGGGCTGCCGCGCCGTGGAGCAGCGCGCCCAGCGTCGCCGCGTCGGCGCACCCCATGCCGGAGGCCAGGAAAGCGCCGATGGCACCGGAGAGCACGTCCCCTGATCCCGGGATGGCCAGCTCCGGGCCGCCCTCCAAGACCACGCGCCTCTCATCGGCGGAGAAGATGAGCGTGTGGGGCCCTTTTAAGAGCGCAGTCCCGAATTTTTCAGCCAGGTCGGCGCAGGACGACATCCTGTTCGCGGCGACCTTTTTGGCGCTCGTCCCGAGCAGGAACGCCGCCTCCCCCTCGTGTGGCGTTATCACGACGCTCTCCTTGCGGTTATGCGGCGTCTCCTTGCGGTCAGAGCCGCCCACATGGTGAAGGGCGTCCGCGTCTATGAGGAGCGGTTTCTTCCATTCGTCGCGTATCCAGCTGGTGACGAGTTCCTGTTCGAGCCCACGGCCTATCCCGGGGCCCAGGACGATGGCGTCGCACTTTTCGAACCACGGCGAGACGGCCTTCTCGACGGTCCTGTAGCGGATGACGCCTCCCTTCGAGGGCAACGGCAGGATTATGGCCTCCGGGAGGACAGACGCGGCCTCCGTGGCCATGAAGTCAGGGATCGCCAGGAACACCAACCCGCATCCGGCGCGGAGCGCTCCCATCCCCGCCAGCAGAGGCGCGCCCCTGAACGTCTCGGAGCCGCCGATTACCAAGAGCGCCCCCCTCGTCCCCTTGTGGGCGTCCTGCTGGATGCGAGGCTTGAGCGCGGGGATGTCCGACGCGTCGTAACCCGTGAGCTGATGGTCGCCCAGCACCAGGTCCGGCCTGACGCCGATGCCGCAAAGTTCGACTTCGCCCGAGTACAGACACCCCGGCGATACGGCGAGGCCTGTCTTTTCGGCCAGGAACGTTATCGTGGCCTCTGCCGTCAGTACGGCCCCGTATGTCTCGCCGGAGTCAGGGTCCACGCCGCTCGGGATGTCCAGCGACACGACGCACGACGCGCGGGCGCAGAACTCTATGAGCCGTACCACCTCCCCCCTGGGCGCGCCGCTGGAGCCTGTCCCCAGAAGCGCGTCAACGACCACGCTGGCGTCCCGGAGGCGGGACGCGATATCGTCGTCCTTCATGTCCTTCGAGCAGACGACGCTCACGCCGCAGTTTTTCGCCGAAACCGCCGCGGATGCGGCGTCGTTCTTGTACTTGTCCAGGCTAACCGTGGAGATGACACAGGCTTCCCGTCCCCACAGCCCTATGTGCCGCGCGGCGATAAAGCCGTCCCCGCCGTTGTTGCCCGGGCCGCAGAGGAAGGTAAAATCCCGCGCGCCAGGGAACCGCCTCAGCAATGCCTCGGCGGCGCCACGCCCCGCGTTTTCCATCAGGGTTATCCCCGGGACGCGGAGCTTTTCGATAGCTTTTCTGTCTGCTTCCCTGATGCTGGAACTGCTGTAAAACTTCTTCATTCCAGAACGGTCTCCCCTGCCGTTATTTTACTGCCCCGGCGTCATGACTCCATCACGACGAAAGCCAGCGCGAAACCGCCGTCATGGGCGAGCGACAGCCAGCATTTCTTCACGCCCCTCGCCTCCAGCTTCTCCTGGAGAGTATCTGAGCATATTATAACAGGCCCGGACTCCGTGCGCCTTACCGTGACGCAGGAGAGCCCTATGCCGAAGATCCCCAGCCCGGAGGCTTTCGCGAGCGCCTCCTTCGCGGCGAACGCCGAAGCGAAGTGCTGGGCTGGGTTCCCCTTCGATCTCGCGTACTCAGTCTCCTCGGGCGAAAAGACGCTGCGGACGAAATGTTCGCTGGCACAGGCCCTCTTCATCCTCGAAACGCTGCAAATGTCCGTCCCAATGCCCAAGATCATCTATTTATCAGGGTCCCCTGCCTCACTCGCCCTCCGGGAACGGCGCCTCTTCCAGGTCCAGCGCTATCGTGCCCTCGTCTAGCAACGTCTCGGAGAGCGCCTGGTCGGGGAACATGCTCTCCTCTTCCTGCGGCGCGCCGACGACGAGCCCGTTCGCCTCCGCGACCTTCGCCAAGACCTCTCTCCTGATCTCCTCCATCAGCTCCGGGCGGTCGGCTATCAGGTCTGCCGTCGCCTCCTTGCCCTGCGCCAGCGTCTCCCCCTTGTAAGCTATCCACGAACCCTTCCGCTTCACGACGTGCATGTCGAGCGCCATGTCGATGACTCCCATGGACTGAGGGACGCCCTTGCCGTAGACCAGGGTCGTGTGCGCCGTGCGGAACGGCGGCGCCTGCTTGTTCTTCGTCACCTTTATCTTGAGTTCGTGCCCTACGGCTACGTCGCCCCTGGTCAAGGTATTGGCCCTCCGCACCTCTATCCTGACCGAGCTGTAGAACTTGAGGGCCCGGCCTCCTGTGGTGGTCTCGGTAGGTCCGCTGCCGTACCCGGTGTTTATCATCGCGCGGAGCTGGTTGATGAATATGACCGTCGTCTTGCTCTTAGAGATGACGGACGTGAGCCGCCTCAGCGCGTATGACATCAGGCGCGCGTGCAGGCCGACGCTCTTGTTCGGGCCTTCCTCGATCTTGCCGTCGATCTCCCCCTGGGGCGTGAGCGCCGCCACGGAGTCCACCACGATCAGGTCCACCGCCCCGCTGCGCACCAGCGAGTCTATTATGAAAAAGGCCTGTTCGCCGCTGTCTGGCTGCGAGATGTACATTTCGCTCGTGTTGACGCCGATGGCTGCCGCCAGCCCTGGGTCGAGCGCGTGTTCGGCGTCTATGAAGGCTGTGACGCCCCCGGATTTCTGCGCCTCCGCTATGATGTGGAGGGCTATCGTCGTCTTCCCGCCGCCCTCCGGGCCGTACAGCTCCACGACCCTGCCGCGCGGCACGCCGCCTATGCCTAATGCCACGTCGAGGGGCAGCACGCCCGTAGGGATCACCTCGATGTTCATGTTGGTCCGTTCGCCCATCTTCATTATAGCGCCGTCGCCGAATTTCTGCTTGATATCCGTAATCGCGTGCGCAAGGACCTCTTCCTTCGTCGCGAACTCCTTCTTCTTGACAGCCAACTCAAAAACACCTCCGTATTTCGCACAGGCCCCTTACCAGCAGCCTGAGCGCAGTCCTCGTGGCGCACAGTCGCACCACCTTTCTCGTGCGGCCAGGGTAAAAGCCCTTCACCACCCTGACAGGGCCGTCCTCGCGGGCCAAGCCGAACCACACGGTCCCCACCGGTTTTTCCGGGCTGCCACCGTCCGGGCCGGCTATCCCCGTCACGCTCACCGCGATCCGGACGCCGAAAGCAGCTAACGCGCCTCTGGCCATCCCCGCTGCGCACTGGCCGCTCACAGCGCCGTACTTTTCAATGACCCTGGGGCTGACCGACAGTTTCTCCGTCTTAGCCTCGTTGCTGTATGTCACGACGCCGCCGGGGAAAGAGGCTGAAGCGCCGGGGACTGACACGACCGAAGATGCCACGAGGCCCCCGGTGCAGGATTCAGCGAAAGAGAAGAGACGCCCATCCTGCGGCGCCATCCGCGAACCCATGTAGACCGCCACCCTCGACAGGATATCCACCTCGCGCAGAAGCAACTCGGCCTCGGTCAACCCATCACCCCCAGCCAGCCGCCTATAGCCCGAAAGCCGTCCGCGAAGAACAGCCACGAGACGACGCGCAGTATAGCGTTCACCATGACCCCGCCGCAGATATCGTCAGCCATTATGCCGACGCCGCCGGGCAATTTCTCGGCGCTGTCCACAGGGAAGGGCTTCACTATGTCTATCACCCTGAACAAGAAAAACGCCGCCACGGCGCTCGACGCGCCAAGCCCGTACATGGAGACGAAGTAGCCCGCGACCTCGTCGATCACGACTTCGTGCGGGTCGTCCACGCCCTTTCCCTTGGCGTACAGATCGGCTGAGACGGCGCCCAGCAGTATCACAGCCCCCAGCGCGTATATATTTACCCCGCCAAGGGCCAGGACGATCAGAAGAGCCGCCGCGGTACCCAAGGTGCCAGGCATCTTGCTCACGCGCCCGACGCCAAAAAACGTGGCAAAAAGACCGTACCACGTTGTCTCAAACATTGCAAGCGGCCCGCGCGATCATGTCATGCTCTGTCACGCCCGTGATCACAGCCTTTATCACGTCTCCCGGGGCAAGATCGCCCCTGGCCCCGCGTATCTCGATCAGGCCGTCTGCCTCCGCCGCCTCACGGAACGACCTGCCCTCCGCTGTCCCGTCCGCGGACAGCGCGTCTATCATGACATCGAGAGTGCGGCCGAGGAAGAGCCGCTGCCTCGACAGCGATATGCCCTCTTGCAGCGCCATGAGCCTGTCGAGCCTGGATTTTTTCGTGCTCGAAGCAACCTGACGCGGCATGGACGCGGCAGGAGTGCCCTCCTCGGGGGAGAAGGCAAACGCCCCTACCCTGTCCAGCCTGGCCTCGCCAAGGAAGCGCAGTAGCAGGTCGAAGTCATCCCTCCCCTCTCCTGGGAAACCCACCATGCAGGTGGTGCGCAGCGCGAAATCCGGGTTGATCTCCCTGGCGAGCCTGAACTTGCACAGGAGGCCCTCATAGCTCCCAGGCCTGCCCATCAGGGACAGGACCTTCTGGCTCGCGTGCTGTATCGGGATGTCCAGATATGGCAGCACCCTGCCGGAGACGACGCGTTCGAGGAGCTTCACGCTCACGCCGTCAGGCTGGAGGTAGAGCAGCCGGAGCCAGACGCTGCCTGGCAGGGAGGTCTCCAGCGCGTCGATCAGCTTGGGCAGCCCGTCCTTAATTCCCAGGTCCCTGCCGTATGCCGTCAGATCCTGAGCGACGAGGCATAGTTCCCTTGCCCCGTCCGTCACCAAGTCTGCGGCCTCCGAGACGATTTCGTCCACAGGGCTGCTGCGGAGGGCGCCCCGTATGGAGGGTATGGCGCAGTAGGTGCAGCGCCTGTCGCAGCCCTCTGAGATCTTTAAATACCTGACGTGCCTGGCCGTCCCTGGAAGCCGAAACCGCTCCGAGCAGTCTGGGGCCCAGAGGGCCAGGTCACCGGTCACGGCCCGCAGGATCGCGCCGTAGTCGTCGTTTGCGGCCCAGGCGTCGACATCCGGGATCTCTTGCCCTAGGGTGCTGGCGCCGTACCTGTTCACCAGACAGCCCACCACCACCACGCGGCCGGTCCCGCCGCTTGATTTTAGCTCAACCATGTCCAGTATGCCCGCGATGTTCTCCTCTACGGCGGGCCTTATGAAGCCGCACGTGTTGATCAGGCAGACGTCCGCGCCGTCCGCTTCCGGCACGACGTCGTACCCGGCCCGCCTCAGGACGCCCGTTATCTTTTCGCTGTCCACGCTGTTTTTGGAACAGCCCATCGTGAGACAGAACACAGTCCTTCTGGCTGTGCCGCCGGCAGACGCTCCACTCACTGTGGTAGTCGCCTTTCCGGCCCAAAGTGGTACGAATTGCCCGACGTGGCCTTGACGGTGCCGTCTGGGTAAAAGACCATGGAGATGGGGTTGCCGTCGCTCCCGACGCCGACGAACTTTCTGCCGAACCAGGTCACGTCCGCCGCGTTGCCCACGCTCAGGCGCACATCCGTGTCGCTCTTGACGTAGTAGGTCCTGGTGTCGCCAGCCGAGAGATCCCTGGTGGTCACGTTCCGGCCGCCCTGGTTTACGACGAGCCTCGTCTTGCGGCCCGTGATCTCTATGAGCAGCTCCTGTCGCGTGGCCATCTGGCGGGGCAGGGTGATAGCCGGTTCCCCCGACGTCACGCTTATCTCCCCGCCCATCCAGGAGAGGTCGATCAGGTTTGGGGCCGAGTCGGCGGACGGGGCAATCGCGTCGCGGGACTGAGAGGCCCTGGGGATCGGGACAGCGGCTAGATCCTGCGACGAAACGACAGCGGGCGCGCCTTGAGCCGGGTCACCGGAGGCGGCGGGCGCTGGCTCGCGCCTCTCCCTCTCCTGGTCTCTCAGGAAAAAACCGTGTTCGAAGCCCTCTTGATCCTTCTGCTGGCTCCACAGCAAAAAGGCCGCGCCAAGGACGGCCGTGACGAGCAGGATGTACACCCAGATTATCGACGAGCGCCTGAACACCGGGGTCGGATGGTTGATGTCGACCGAGGACGCCCTGTCCTCCGGCTTTATCGCTTCCTGGGATTGAAAGCAGGCGCCGTACTTTCGCCAAAGGTCGTCCGCCAGGAGGTATTCGCAGTACGTCTTGACGAAACCTTTGGCGTATACCGGCGGCGCGACGCGCTCAATCGAGCCGTCCTCGATCGCTTGCAGGAGGTGAGGCCGTACGCGGGTGGCGTCCGCCACGTCCTCATACGAAAGGCCCTGCGCTTCCCTCAGCGCGCGGAGCTGGCTGCCCAGCTCCGCGATATCGGCTGCCCCTTCATCGTGACCTTCCCGCCATATCCTAGACATGATCAAACCCCGCCCGCAGTCAAAATTACCCGCGCGACGCGCTTTCCCTTATTGCCGACGCGGCAGAAACAGGGTCGGCCTGCTTGAAAATGGCGCTCCCCGCCACCAGGACGTCGCAGCCTGTCGACACTAAAAGCGAGGCGTTGCGGGCGTTCACCCCGCCGTCCACCTCTATCAGGTAATCGAGCGAGTGGACGACCCGAAACCGCACTAGCTCTTTCAATTTGGCGGCAGCCTCCGGCAAAAACGTCTGCGCCCCGAAACCGGGGTTCACCGTCATCACCAGCACGAGGTCCGCCATGTGAAGGATCGTCTCGATGGCAGACACGGGCGTCCCGGGGTTGATGGCTATGCCGGGGCGCGCCCCTGCGGCCCGTATGCTCTGGAGAACCCTGTGTATGTGCTTCGTGGCCTCGACCTGTACCGTCAGGATGTCCGGCGACACTCCAGTGAACATGTCCACGAAGCGCTCGGCCGGCTCGACCATTATGTGGACGTCTATAAAGCTGTTCGGAAAGCCCCTGCGGAGGGACGAGACCAGGCCTGGGCCGAACGAGAGGTTTGGCACGAAGTGCCCGTCCATCACGTCGACGTGGATCCAGTCAAAGAGGCCCTCCACCCTTTTGATCTCCTCGCCCAGCCGCATCAGGTCGGCGTCCAGGAGGGAGGGCGCCAGAAGAAATTTCTTCCCTCCTTTGAGGCTGGCAGACGCGCCGGTCATTCGTATTTCTCCTGCCAGATGACCTCGCCGCCTAGATGGATGGCGATGTTGGCGCTCCCGGAGTACGGCGCCTCCAGGGAGATGTACTCGCCGCCCTTGGCCTGTCTGTCCTGCAGCACCCTTGTCCCGGCCGAGTCGGTTAGCTCTATCCTGAGAGGGAGCGCCCTGGAAAGGGGCGGCACCTGATAGCGCAGCTTTGCCGTCTTGCCGCCGGGCTGCGCCGTGACGGATGGTTGCGCCGTCGTCTGAGGCGGGATCACCGGGACAGACGACGGGGGCAAGGGGGCGTCGTCTTGGTCTACCGGGATGACGGGAGGCACGGTGCCCTGAGGCGGCGTCTGGACTGGTACCTGCGCTGGGGCGTTTTGCGGCGCGTTGTTCTGTGTCGGCGTTATCTCTGCAGGCGGCGTTTCGACGGGCGCCTTCGCCAAAAAGAGCGTGAGGGACGCTCCGGACTGAACCCTGGTGCCGGCTTTGGGCTGAGTCTGCACCACGCTGCCCGGAGGGACGAGTTTCGACTCCAACTGCGCCGTCCGGGAGACGATGAGGTCGCTCTTCTCGATAATCTGCCTGGCGATCTCCTCCTCCTGCCCCTTCACGTCCGGCACCAGCACTGTCGTGGAGAGGCCGGCCTTCCCCTCGCTCACCAGGAGCTCGACCATCCTGCTGCTTATGACCCCTGCGGGAGACGCCGGGTTCTGCGCTATTATCACCCCGGCTGGCTTCATCTGATCCGGCACCCGCAGGACGCTCCCGAGTTTCAAGCCGGACGCGTCCAGCGCCTTCACGGCCTCGGCGAACTGCATCCCACGGACGTCAGGTATGTTGATCAGCGCGCCGCCCCTGCTGACCTTCAGATTTATTATGTTGCCCTTGGCAGCCTTCTCGCCGGCCGGCGCCGCCTGATGCACCACAACGTCGCGAGGCTTGTCCGAATCGACCATGTCAGGCCTCGCGGACAGCCCTATGGAGTGGAGTTTGTTCGTGGCCTCAATCAGCGACAGCCCGACGAGGGAAGGCACCTCCACGTCCTTGTCCTCCACGAAAATAAGCCTGATCGACACCAGCCCGGAGCCGATCAGTATCAAAAGAGCTATCATGATTCCCCATCTGAATAGCCTGTTCACGTTTATTCCCCCTAATGATAAAACGACGCCTGCGCGCGGGACTACTGCTTTTTTCTGAATAAGGCGGCGTAAAAGCCGTCCGTCCACGGGGTCTCCGGGAAGATGACGGCGCCATAAGGCCTGCCGCGCCTCACGAGCCAGCGAAACGGCCCGTCGGGCTTGAGCGGCAGCTCCACGAGATCCCCCCTCTTGGCCAGCGCGGCGCCGACGACCTGTTCGTTCTCCTCCCTGAAGGCGCTGCACGTGCAGTACATGAGGAGGCCGCCGGGCCGGATTATGTCGGCCGCCCTGGAAAAGAGGAGCGACTGCAGCTCAGACGCCCTTTTGAGCTTCGCCGGGGTCATCCTCCACTTCCCCTCCGGGTGTCTGCCCCATGTCCCGCTCCCGGAGCAGGGGGCGTCAAGGAGGATGGCGGAAGGCTGTTCAGCTGGCACGAGCGACAGCGCGTCGCCTGGCACGAACCTGGCCCTGCCCTCTACGCCGAGCCGCTTTGCCTCGCGCTCCGCAGCCCGCGTCCTGGCATGGGAGATGTCCCATCCCTCGATCTCCGCGTCCTCGCAATATGACAGTATATGCCCCGATTTTATCCCCCTGCCGGCGCACATGTCCAGCAGCCTGCCTCCCTGCCAGTGGGTCAGGAGGCTCTCGACGGCCCAGATGGACGACTCCCCCTGCGGCGTCACGAACCCCTCCCGGTATCCGGGGAGTCCGGGCGGATACGGGTTCGACTCTATGCGGATGGACGAGGAGAGGCAATCAGACGGGCTGGCCGGCGCATCTTTGTATTCATCGGCCCACTTCGACCTGTCCACGCCCGGCCCTGAGCGCAGCGACATCCACGTCTCTTTGGCCGAAAGCGAGACGAGGCGTTTTGCGTCCTTCATGCCCCAGTCCCTGCTCCACTCCGCCGCCACCCATCCAGGCACGCCGTGCGCCAAAGCCTGGTCGCGCATCGCCGGCGCGTTCATGAGCGACTCGATGTAGGCCGGCGCGTCCTCCATCACCGTGTGCAGCACGGCGTTCACCAGAGCTGACTCCCGCGACACGCCAGACTCGTCCTTTACGGCCTTCGCCTGTTGGACGAGAGCGCTCACCAGGACGGCGGGCTTAAAGTTCTTTAAGTCTATCACCCCAGCGATGCCAGGCAAAAGCAGCGACACCGTCTTTGGGTGCAGCGAGCTCACCGGGCGTCTGCAGTACTTCATGAGGAGATGCTTCCACAGCCCCAGCCTACGGAGCGTAATGTACACGAGCGTCGCCGTGAGGCTGCGCTCCGACGGCTCGATATTTTCCCAGGCTTTCCTGATGGACTCGGCCGCGAAAGCCCCCTTTTCAACCTCGCCCAACACCAGAAGGGCACCTTCTATGCCTCTCATCGGCACGCCTCCAAAACAAAAATTGGGCGGCTGTCCCTCGCCACCCATAGAGTCTAACCAGTTATCACGTAATGCACAAGTACCTAGTCTCTTCGTCCGCGTGCGAGTATCAGGAGCCTCAGCAGGTTCATGAGCGCCATGACCGTGGCGGCCACGTAGGTCAGGGCAGCCGCGTCCAGGACGCTCTTGGCGCCGGTGATCTCGCTCTGCGTCAGCATCCCAGTGCCGCCTAAAAGCCGCAGCGCCCTCGACGACGCGTCGTACTCGACGGGGAGGGTCACGAGGTGAAAGACCACCACCGCGAGGAAGAGCACGATGCCCAGGTCTATGAGCGGCCGGGCGCTCATCAAAAGTCCTATCAGAAAGAGCGGGAACGCCGCCATCGACCCCAGGTTGGCCACCGGGACGAACGCGTTGCGGAACTTGAGCGGGGCGTAGCCCTCCTTGTCCTGCACCGCGTGCCCGACCTCGTGGGCCGCCACGCCGATCGCCGCTATGCTCGCGCTGCTGCCCACCGAGTCAGACAGCCTGAGCACCTTCGTCCGAGGGTCATAGTGGTCCGTCAGCTCGCCCCTCACGCGCTCCACCTTCACAGACTGGAGGCCAAACCTGTCGAGGAGGGACCTTGACACGGCGTCGGCGCTCATCCCCCTCGAAGCGTAAACGGTGCTGAACCTGGCGAACGTGCTCTTCACCTTCATCTGCGTGTAAAACGCGAGGAGCAGCCCCGGTATGAGCAGGATAAACGTCGGATCCATCATCGGGTAATACATCGGAGACATCTATGCTTTCACCCCCTATCAGGCGGATTATATCAATCTTCCTATGAGACGCGCAACGCAATTTTTCGGAGCGGCTGGATTGCCCAGCTACTGGACCTCGACCTTTTCCCCGTCGCTCAGGCTGCTGCCGCCGAACACTATCACACGGTCGCCGGAGGCTATGCCGCTTGTGACGTGGATCGAGTCACCCTGCCTGATGCCAGTCTTCACGCCCCTGCGGCGCGCCGTCCCGCCCTCCTCCACGAAGACAAAGTCCCCGTCGCTGTCGCTGCCCAGCGCGCTCTCCGGGATCAGCACACTGCCGGTGAACTCACGCTCTATTATGGAGGCCTGCCCGAACATGCCAGGGCGCAGGCGGTTGCCGATGGCCTCGTTGTCCAGCTCTATCTCCACGGCGCTCGTCCTGGTCGACGGATCCACGTACTGGTCGATTCGCGTGACCTTCCCCCGGAATTCCTCGCCCTGGAGCGCGTCGAACCTGAGGGAGACGTCCATGCCAGGCTTGACCACGAAAATCTTGTTCTCCGGCACGCGGAGCGACGCCTTCAGCCTGCGGAGGTCGGCGATATCGACTATGGGCGAGCTGGGAGAGATCATCTCGCCTTGCGTGAGGGAGTAGTCGGAGAGCACCGTCCCGTCGATGGGCGAGTACATTATGTAGTCCTCCCGCGACGACTCGACCCTCCCGAGCTCCGAGGCTGCCTGGCGCTCCCTTGCCATTGCCGCGTCGTAGCCCGCGCGAGACGAGACGTATGCCGTCTCGGAAGCGTCGAACTGCTGCTGAGTGCTGAACCCCTCCTTGACCAGGCGCTCGTAGCGATCCAAGTTGGTCTTGGCGTTCATCATCTCCGCCTTGGCGCGCTGGGTGTCAGCCTTTGCGGAGGCGATCTGGGCGTGGGTGGACGCGATGAGCGCGTCCTGCTGGGCGTGTTCCAGCGTCGCTATCAGCTGGCCGGATTTGACCCTTTGCCCCTGCTTCACGTGGAGCTTCTCCAGCCTGCCTGTGACGCGGGGGGTCACCTTCACCCTGTTCACCGCCTCTATGGACATGTTCTGGACGACGCTCTCCCTCACGGTGCTGTCGTCGCGGGCCGTCATGACCCTCACGAAGGGCGCCTGCTCCTCCGGCTCTGACGCTGCCCTGGCCGTTTCATCCTCCCGCCCGGAGGAGAAGAACGCTATCGCCCCTGCCACCGCCACAAAAATCACGATAAGCGCGGCGAAAAACGCGCGGTTTTTTTTGCTGTTTGCAGTCTTTTTCATCAAAAGCTCAACTCCCCGACCCAGTCTATGATGTTGCCCTCCGTCACCTTCAAGGCGACGGCCGCCAGCATGTTGTTGTAGAGCGAACGCTGATACTCCAGCCTGCTCGCCGTGAGCGAGGACTGTGCGTCCAGGAGGTCGAGCTGGGGCGTTACCCCCTCCTGGAATCCGACCCCCGCGAGCCGGAGCGATTCTTCCGCCAGCTCCAGCGCCCGCGCCGTCGACTCCAGATGCCCATTGGACGATTCCAGCTCGGCCCACGCCGTCTCGACGCCGGACTTGATGTCGAGGTCCTTCTGCACGAGGGATATCCTGTCCTGCTCTATCACGGCCAGAGCCCTCATCACGCCGGCCCGCGTGACGTTGCGGTCGAAGATCGGCACTGAGATGGAAAGTTCCGCCCGCCACGTGTCGTCGCCGTAGTCCCCGCCCCTGTAAGGGTCGAGATATCCGGCGGAAGCGCCCAGCGACACCTTGGGCCTCGTGGCGCTCCTCTCTATCTCTATCTGGTTTTCCTGATATTCTATCTGGCTTTGCAGGACGCCCCTGTCCGGCCTGTTTTTCATCGCCTCGGCCAGGGATCCTGCCCTGCTGCCGCTGACCTCTATAGCGTGAAGCTGGCCGGTTATCTGCCGCCGCTCCTCCGGCGGGATGCCCATATAGTTCATGAGCGAGATCTGGGCCGCTTCGAGCGCCCCCTCCGCCGAACTCAGGTTCGCCCTGTTCGTGGCGAGCTGATGGGAGGCCCTTATGACCTCAAGCCTGTTGGACAGCCCCAGCTCGCTCATCCTGGTCACCTCGCGGAGGTGCAGCTCTGACGTGGCTACCCCGGCCTTCTCGGTCTCGACGCGGCTCTCCTGGAGGAGGCCGTTGTAAAATCTCGCGAAGACCTCCCCCACCGCCCTGTTCTCAGCCGCCGCCAAGGAGAGGTCGGCGATGGACTTGACCTGCCCAGACTGCCTGCGCAGCGCCGCGTTCCTCCCCCCGGAGTAGACCGTCTGTTGCAGCGTGAGCCGCGCGACCCTGTTGTCACGGCGCGTGGTGCCGTCGGACGTCTGGTTCTCCTTCTGAGCGTCGACGTAGGCGGAGAGCGCGACCTCGGGCAATGACGCCCCTTCCGCCTGGAGCCTGAAGGCCATTGCCTTTGCCGCCTCCTGACGGAGGGAGAGTATCTCCGGGTTGTTCCGGAGCGTCAGGTCTATCGCTTCGAGTATGCCCAGCGGGACGTCGGTGGAGAGGGCGTCGGCGTAAGCCAGGGGCGCAGACAGGGAGAGGGCAAAGAGCGCCGCCACGCCAGCGAGGAAACCCCGTGTTTTTTTAGCGTACATGCCCGGTCACGCTCCTCGACGCGCCCTGCGGCTCAAGCGTCCCGTGCCCCTGTGGCCTGTAGGACGGCATAGACCGCAGCCTGAGATACGCCCGGAATTTATGGACGCGACGGATGGCCCAGTCCTTTATGTCGTCGAAGACGAGATAAAGGACTGGTATCACTATGAGCGTCAGCACGGTCGACGAAAAGAGCCCTCCCGTGACCGCCACGGCCATGGGCTGACGGACCTCCCCGCCCTCGCTCAGGGCCAAGGTAACTGGCAGGTTGCCCATTATCGTCGAACAAGACGTCATCAGTATCGCCCTGAGACGCAGCGGACCCGCGTGAACGACGGCGTCGAGCTTCTTCATCCCGCTCGCGCGGAGCTGGTTGATGAAGTCCACCAGCAGGATCGCGTTGTTCACCACCACGCCCACCAACAGGATGATCCCCATGAAGCTCATCACGCTTATCCTGAGCCCCATAGCGTAGAGGAGCCCGAAGGAGCCGGCCGTCATGAGCGGGAGCGAGAACATAACGGTGAACGGGTGCAGGAACGACTCGAACTGTATGGCCATCACGATGTACACGAGCAGGATGGCGAAGGCGAGCGCCACGGTGAGCGATTCGAAGCTCTCCCTCATGTTCTCGGAATCCCCTGACGGCGTCATGCTGTATGTCCCGTCCTGCGGCGCGTACTTGCGGAACACCTCGCTCATGATCGCGATCCCCTCGCCTGGCGATATGCCCTCCACGTTGGCCCCTATCTGGAGGGAGCGCTGCCGGTTATATCTCTTTATGACGTTGGGCGCGGCGTCGATAGTGCTGGTTATGAGGCCCTCGGCCCGGATTACCTGCCCGTCGCGGGTCCGGACGAGGGTGTTCATGATCTTGTCCGGGTCGTCGCGGGAGTCCTCCATAGCCCTTATCCTGATGTCGTACCTGTAACCGCCCTCGTTGAAAGAACCGCTGTCCGTCCCGCCGAACCACGCGCCCAGCTCATCCGAGAGATCCCTGACGCTGACGCCGAGATCGTCCGCCAGGGCGCGGTTCAGGCTGAGGTTGACGCGGGGCTTGTTCATCTGAAGGTCGGTGGTGATGTCGACCAAGCCGCGCGGGTCGGCCGCTAGATCAGCCTTGATGAGGTCGCCTATCTCGGCCAGGGACTCGCTGGTGGGCCCCTGTACCATGAGCGTTATGTCGGATCCGCCCCAGTTCCCCATCTTGATGTCCACGTCCTTGAACATCGCTAGTTTCCTTCGGACGCGCCCCATCACAGCAGACGCGCGGTCGCGCCGATGCCGGTCTATCAGCTCGACTGTAATATTCCCCTTGTAGACCTCGCCGCCCATGCCGCTGCCGGCGTTGCCGTATGTGTAGGCCACGGCGGGGTCCCTCTGGATCACCTTTATGATCTCGTCCATCACGCCCCGCGTCACCTCAAGGGACGAGTCCGCCGCCAGCTCGAGCTGAACGCTGAACCTGCCCTGATCCTCGCTGGGCTGGAACTCCGTCCCTAAGCGGCTCGCGACGAAAAGGCCCGCTGCGAAGAAGCATAGCGCCGCTGTGACGATGATAAATCGGTGGTGTACCGCGAAGAGGAGCGCGCGCCCGTAAATTTTCTCCAGCCAGGCGAATGGCGCCTCTAACGCGAGCTGGATGAACCCCTTGCGCTCCCTTCCAAGGATCCGCGAACAGAGGAAGGGTGTCAGCGTGAGCGACAGGATGAGCGAAATCGTTATGGTCATGACCACCGGGATCGCGAACGCGCTGGCGAAACGCCCCATCATCCCCTTCATGAACGCTATCGGCAAAAACACCGCCAGCGTCGTGGCCGCTCCCGCCACCACGGCGAAACCCACCTCGGCCGTGCCTTCCGCGGCGGCGCGGAGAGGGCGCTTGCCCATCGACCTGTGGCGCGATATGTTCTCCATGACGACGCTGGTGGCGTCCACCACCATGCCGACGGCGAGCGACATCCCCATCATGGACATGTTGTTTATCGTGATGCCCATCCAATACAGCACGGACAGGCTCCCCAGCAGGCAGACCGGTATCGTGATCACGGCCACGACGGTAGCCCGGATGGTGCGCAGGAACACGAACATTATGACGGAGGTCAGGCATATCGCCAGGAAGATGTCGCCGGACACGCCGTTCATGGATCGCTGGATGAACCTCGACGTGTCCTGTACCACCACGAGCTTCGTCCCTCGCGGGGCGACCTCGTTCAGCTCCGCGACGCGCTTGCGTATCTCCCGCGCCAGCGCGACCTCGTTGGCCCCCTTCTGCTTGCGCACCTGGACTATGACCGTAGGGGTGCCGTTGTAGAGGGACTCGTTGCGCTTGTCCTCGAAGCCGTCCTCGATGCGGGCCACGTCGTGGAGGCGTATTATGGCGTCGTTTTTGTACGCGACGGGGATGAAGGCCAGCTCGGCCACGGAGCGGTACTCCCCCGCCAGCCTGATGCCATACTCCTTAGCCCCGGTCTCCACGCGGCCGGCCGGCAGTTCGACGTGCCTCGCGTACACCGCGTTCTTGATGTCCTTCGTCGTGAGCCCGTAGGCCTCGAGGGCGTCCGTGTCGACCCAGACGCGGATCTCCCTGTCCCGGAAGCCCCGGAGGTCCGCGCCGCCGACACCCTTCACGGTCTGGAGGCGCTCCGTCACGACGTTGTCGACGAACCTGACCAGCGCCTTCATGTCGGTGCGCCCGTCGCTTTCAACGGCGATGTTCATGATCGGGCTGCTGGACGGGTCGAATTTATCGACCTGCGGCACGTTCGCCTCGTCGGGCAGCCGGCCCGCCGCCATGCTGACCTTGCCTCGCACGTCCGCAGCAGCCGCGTCCACGTTCCTGTCCAGTTCGAACTCCGCGATGATGAACGACGTGCCCTCGTAGCTCGACGAGTATATGTTCTTGATCCCCTCTATCGTGTTTACGCTGGCCTCCAGGACATCCGTCACGTCATTGTCCATGATCGCCGGGCTGGCGCCCTCCATGGACGTCCTCACGACCACGACCGGGAACTCTATGTTCGGCATACGCTCGACGCCCATGTTCAGGTACGAATATACCCCGAAGACGAGGAGCGCTATCGTCAGGATAAGGACTGTTACGGGGCGGCGCAGGGAGAGTTCCGTGATCTTCAAATTGATTCATCCTTTTCTTGGAAAAATTTTTACGTGCCGTTGCATAATAAGGTTTTGTAAGGAATGGCGACATGTGGAAATATACAATAAGCCGATTTGCGTTTCTTTGCGTTACACACTAAGGGCGCGGGCTACTTCTCCGTCTGCGACGCGTTCGTAGGACACGGAGAGCTCGTCAGCCACGCGCGCCGCGGAACAGATCAAATCGTACCGCCGGGCATGAGGAAGGCTACCAAATGCACCGGACGGGGTATTTTTGAATGTCCGCGTCAGCGGTAATTACAGCCAGGCCTTCGCAGAGCGCGGCGCAGATGAGCATCCGATCGAACGGGTCACGGTGTACAAACGGCAGCGTTTCTGCCTTTTGAATGTATTTGCGTTTTATCGGCAGTATTAAAAAACAGTTGCTTTCAATAATATTAAAAAACTCTGCCGTGCCGCCGTCAATGCGCATTTTGCCGAGGCTGATTTTGACAGCCAGTTCCCATGCGGAAACGATGCTCACGAAGTTCAGGGTATTCCGTCGAAGTATCGCCCCTTTGGCGGCGACGGATAATTTTGGCGAGTTTTCGGCAAACCAGAGAACCGTATGCGTGTCCAGGAGACAGTTCATTCCATATACTCAGTCAAATCGCCGAGCGGCTCATCAAAATCGTCGCTCATCCAGATTTTGCCTTCCCAACCGCCAGGCTTCGGCGCCCTGGGCGGCGTCTGGGCGATAGCGAACGGGATGCACCGCCTGTTGATGATCTGCCTGAGGAAAACATTGAACGCCGTGGTCATGTCAAGCCCCAGGTCGGCCAAGATCGCGGCCGCCTCGGCCTTGACTTCGCTGTCTGTCCTGATGTTGATGTTCGTTACGGGCACGATGGACACCTCCTTTTGTCGCGCACACTTTATCGCATTGTGCGCACACTGTCAACATGATGCGTCGCGTCATAAAAACATCGCCGAAGTTAAGTGGCGGGATGCCTATATTTTGCGCCGCCTCCGAAGGGCGCGGGCTACTTCTCCGTCTGCGACGCGTTCGTAGGACACAGAGACGCCGAACCCGGAAAGCTCGCTTGCCATGCGCCCTGCGGCGGCTTCGAGCGCCTTGGATGAAGCGAGGCCCGGGAGGCTTTGAGCGTCCGCTTCATTGCCGTCGATTATGATGACGCTTGAGTCCTTTTCATTTATGAGATAAGGCAGGGCGTACTTGCAGAGGAGGAAGAACGCCTTGGCGTCGTCCATCGCGCAGTCCCAGTCGGACTCGTCCAGGTCGAGCAGGAGCGCGCCTGGCGCGCCCGAGGCGCTCCTGGCATATACGAGCCGGCCGATCCCGCAGAACTCCTCTGCTACCGCTATCACGGCGCGAGAGAGTTCCTCCGCGCAGGGTCTTTGGACCACGCAGGCGAGCGCTCGCGCCCCGGCGGACTCTATCGAACGGGCCAGGCCTGATGCTGCGGCGTCCGTACGGCACGCAAACCCGACCTTTGCCCCGTTTCGAGCGAAATGGAGGCATATCTCCCCGCAGATGGGGCCATCCCCGTAAACGAACACGGTTTTCCCGTTTTCAGCCATCATGATCCAAGAACCTCCCATGCCGCGCCCCTCCTGCAGGGCGTCCCGCCACGTGATTATACGGTCGCCCGGCGGTAGGGTCAATGAACTCCTGGCTTAAAAAGTAAGCAATAACTAACATCACGCACCGTCTTTTAGCCAGAAATGAAAATGTCCTCCATGCTCTATTGCAATATCTTCACTAATTGGGTACTATAATTCTAAGTTGTCGGGGGACAGATCATTGTCAAGATCGTAAAGTTCACATTGCTTGAAGAAAATCAAATTGTCGGAGCAGAATCCAGAAGATTTCTAAGTCAAGGCACTCCCCTCACGGGGGCGATTGATAAATGGACGGCGCGGCTTTGCCCGCCGAGAAATAAGGAGGAAGCACCATGGGAGAGAAACTCGCGGAAAAGGATTTCGCCAGGCTCGACGAAGCGCTGGCGGATCTAGGCAGCAGCAAGGGCACTTTGATTCCTATCCTGCAAAAGGCCCAGGATATCTTCGGATATCTCCCTAGGGACGTACTGGTTCACATCAGCCGGAAGACCGGCGTCCCCTTGAGCCAGGTGTTCGGAGTAGTGACGTTCTACGCGCAGTTCCACTTGCAGCCGCGCGGGCGCAACATCGTCCGCTCTTGCCAGGGCACGGCGTGCCACGTGAGGGGCGCCAAGGGCGTGTTGCAGGAGATAGCGAGCTGCTTAGGGCTTGAAGGGGACGCGGTGACCACCCCCGACCTCCGCTTTACGCTGGAAACGGTCGCCTGTATCGGGTGCTGCGGCCTCGCCCCTGTGCTGATGGTCAACGACGACACGCACGGGCGTCTCGTCCCGGACAAGATAAAGGGCATCCTGGATCAGTACAAGTAGACGCCTGTCCCTATCGGGCGTCTTTTAAAATTTTCAGAAGGAGAGGCATGTCAGAATGGCGATCAAGAGTTTGGAAGATTTGCGCAAGATCAAAGAACAGGCGAAAAGCGCGACGGCCGCGCGCCACGAGAGCGGCACGCAGGTCATCGTGGGCATGGGGACCTGCGGGATCGCGGCGGGCGCTCGCACGGTGATGACTGCCATACTGGACGAGATTGCAAAGCGCGGTTTGCAGAACGTCTCGGTGATGCAGACAGGCTGCATAGGGATGTGCCAGAAGGAACCGCTGGTCGACATCGTCCGCCCCGGGGAAGCCAGGGTCACTTACGGAAACGTGCGCCCGGAGGACGTGCCGACGATCATCTCCGAGCATCTGGTAAACGGGCGCGTCGTGAACGATCTCGTCGTAGCCAAGCTTTAACCATAGAACTGGAGGAAGAATAACATGGAAAAGCTCGCAAGGGCCCACGTCCTAGTATGCGGGGGAACCGGCTGCTCGTCGTCCGGCTCGAAGCTGATCATCCCTGAGCTCAAGGAAAAACTGGAAGCGCGCGGCATGGGAAGCGAAGTCAAGGTCGTGGAGACTGGCTGCCACGGCCTCTGTGAGATGGGGCCGCTGGTGATCGTGTACCCGGAAGGCGTCTTTTACGTCCGTGTGAGACGGGAGGACGTGGACGAAATCGTGGAGAACCACCTCGTCAAGGGGCGCGTCGTGGAGCGCCTGCTCTACAGGGAGCCCGCGACGCTCGACGCCATCCCCAGCTACGACGAGATCTCCTTTTACCGCAAGCAGAAGCGTTACGCTCTGGCGAACTGCGGGCATATAAACCCCGAATCGCTGGAGGAGTACATCGGCGCGGACGGCTACGAGGGCCTGGGCAAGGCGCTCTCCATGAAGCCTGAGGAGGTCGTCGAGGAGATAAAGGCCTCCGGCTTGCGCGGACGCGGCGGCGGCGGCTTCCCGACCGGCCTGAAGTGGCAGTTCACCCGCTCTTCCGTAAACGACAAGAAGTACGTGATATGCAACGCCGACGAGGGCGACCCGGGCGCGTTCATGGATCGCTCCGTGCTGGAGGGCGACCCTCACCGCGTCCTTGAGGGCATGGCGATCTGCGGGTACGCGGTCGGCTCGGACGAGGGCTACATATACTGCCGCGCCGAATACCCGCTCGCTATCAAGCGTCTCCGCAACGCGATCGCTCAGGCCGAGGAAGCGGGGCTGCTGGGGCAAGGCATACTCGGCAGCGGCTTTAACTTCACCATACATATAAAGGAAGGCGCGGGGGCGTTCGTCTGCGGCGAGGAAACGGCCCTCATGGCGTCGATAGAGGGACGCCGGGGTATGCCGCGCCCGCGGCCGCCGTTTCCGGCGAACTCCGGGCTATGGGGCAAACCCACCAACATCAACAACGTCGAGACGTTCGCCAACGTCCCGTCCATCATGCGCGACGGCGCGTCCTACTTCGCGTCGCAGGGGACGGAGACCAGCAAGGGGACGAAGGTGTTCGCCCTCACCGGCAAGATCAACAACACCGGCCTGGCGGAAGTGCCCATGGGCATCACCATGAGGGAGATTATTTACGACATTGGCGGCGGAATACCGGACGGCAAGAAATTCAAGGCCGTCCAGATCGGCGGCCCGTCCGGGGGCTGCCTCCCGGAGCAGCTGCTCGACCTGTCGATAGACTACGAGTCGCTGATCAAGGCCGGGGCCATGATGGGTTCGGGCGGCCTCGTCGTCATGGACGAGACGACATGCATGGTGGACGTGGCGCGGTACTTCCTCAACTTCACGCAGGACGAGTCCTGCGGCAAGTGCACGCCCTGCCGCGAGGGAACGAAGCGTATGCTTGAGATATTAAACCGCATCTGCGATGGCAAGGGGACAGAGGACGACATCCCCCTCCTCGAAAGCCTGGCGAAATCCATAAAGGCCGGCTCGCTCTGCGCCCTCGGGCAGACAGCGCCGAACCCCGTGCTATCCACGCTCAACTTCTTCCGCGACGAGTACGAGGCCCATATCAAGGAACACAGGTGTCCCGCGGGCACCTGCGCCGCGCTTACGGGCTACGTCATCACGGAAGCCTGCCGCGGCTGCGGGCTGTGTAAGAAGGTCTGCCCGGTGGACGCGATCTCGGGCGAGGTCAAGGGCATCCACGTCATCGATCAGGAGACGTGCATCAAGTGCGGCGCTTGCCAGGCGAAATGCCCCTTCAAGGCCATCAACAAGGGTTAACAGGGGAAGGAGGAGACAATTGACATGTCAAGCGTCACAGAGACAACAATAAAACTGACCATAGACGGCCACGAGGTAACGGCGCCGAAGAGCTATACGATCCTGCAAGCCGCGAGGCTCATAGACCTGGATATCCCCCACCTCTGCTACCACCCGGAGCTGTCCCAAGAGGGTTGCTGCCGCGTCTGCCTCGTGGAGGTGGAGGGCGCCCGTTCGCTCGTCGCGTCCTGCGTCTACCCCATAAGCGAGGGCATGGTCGTACGCACGAACACGTCCGCCGTCCGCGAGACGCGGAAGACCGTAGTCGAGCTGATGCTGGCCAACCACCCGGAGGACTGTCTCTTCTGCGTCAAGAACCAGCACTGCGAGCTGCAGCAGATAGCGGCCGACCTGGGGATCCGCAAGGTCCGCTTCAGCGGGGAGAGGCGCAAGCACGAGCAGGACACCTCGAACCCGTCCCTCGTCCGCACGCCCGACAAGTGTATTTTGTGCACCAGGTGCGTCAGGATATGCTCCGAGCGTCAGGGCCTGGACATCTACACGTCCGCTAACCGTGGCTTTGCCAGCATAGTCGAGCCGGCGTTCGGGCTGGGCCTCGACAAAGTGGCCTGCTCATTCTGCGGGCAGTGCACCACGGTCTGCCCGACAGCAGCGCTCACGGAAAAGGACGACACGCAGGCCGTCTGGGACGCCATTAACGACCCGGACAAGTACGTCGTCGTCCAGACCGCGCCCTCCGTCCGCGTCACGCTGGGCGAGGAATTCGGCCTCAAGTCAGGCGGGTTCGTTGAGGGCAAGATGGTGGCAGCTCTCCGCAGGATGGGCTTTGACAAGGTGTTCGACACCGACTTCGCCGCTGACATGACGATAATGGAAGAGGGGCACGAGCTGCTGCACCGCCTCAAGAGCGGCGGCGTCCTGCCCATGATGACCTCCTGCTCGCCTGGGTGGGTGAACTTCATGGAGACGCTCTACCCGGAGATGCTGCCGCACCTCTCGACAGCCAAGTCTCCCCAGGGCATGTTCGGCGCCACCGTAAAGACGTTCTACGCCGAGCGCGCCGGCATCGACCCGTCGAAGATAGTGTCGGTCTCCGTCATGCCCTGCACGGCTAAGAAATGGGAGGCCAAGCGCCCCCAGCTCGCGGACAGCGGCTACAGGGACATCGACATAGTGATAACGACGCGGGAGCTTGCCCGCATGATCAAGGAGACGGGGATCAATTTCACAGACCTTGAAGAAGGCCGATACGACGCCCCCATGGGTATCTCGACAGGCGCCGCGCAAATATTCGGCGCGACTGGCGGCGTCATGGAGGCGGCGCTCCGCACCGCTTACGAGGTATACACGGGCCGCACGCTCGAAAAGCTCGATTTCATGGATGTGCGTGGCCTAGATGGCATCAAGGAGTGCCAGGTAGACATGGGCGACGGCGTAATACTCAAGGTAGCGGTGGCCCATACGCTCAAGAACGC
>JAIRNC010000093.1 GCA_031258255.1 Synergistaceae bacterium | reverse complement strand
CTCCAGGGAGACGTGGTCGTCGAGAAGATCACCACCCTCAAGAAGGGCGAGGGCCTCGACGCCGCGAAGGGCGAGTACGTGGACATGATCAAGGCCGGGATCATCGACCCCGTGAAGGTGACGAGGAGCGCGGTCCAGAACGCCGGTTCCATCGCCGCGATGATCCTGACCACCGACGTCCTCGTGGCCGACAAGCCGGAGAAGAAGGACGCTGGCCACGGGATGCCCGGAGGCATGGGCGGAATGGGCGGAATGGGCGACTTCGACTAAGCCCGGCCCTGCCGATACGAGATACAGGCTAAACCATACGCGCGCCCCCCTGCACTGGGGGCGCGCTTCATCATGTCATACCAATTATCCCCGGTTTTCCCGGCCGTTCAGCCTTCATCAGGAAACCTCCTTCTCAGTCTCGCGGCCCTCCTGCTCATCGACTGGTGCATCCGCGTGAACGACGCCCCCAGAATATATCTGTTCCGCTTGAGCCATTCCAGCGCCATATCCGTGTATCTCATCGCGGCCTCGCGGGATTTGAACGCGTGTTCCTCCAGCTTCGCCAGCTCCTCCAGCAGGACATAGGCAGTGGGGTCGGCGCCCCTGCGTGGCTCGTCGCGCAGCGCGCCCAGCGCCCTCTGGAAGGCGTCGCGGGCCGACGCGCGGTCCTGGGCCCGCTTCGCCGCGAACCCCTTCCTCAGTAAAGCCTCAACCCTGCCCTGGCGCGCCTCGCAAGCCCTGTCCCACAGCGCTTCAGCTCTGCCGGGATTGCCGCTCGCCGCCCATAGATCCCCGGCCCTGATCAGGTCAGCGCCATCGCTAGACGCGCCCTCCATCAGATGGGCCACGTGGCAGTAAAGGGCCGCCAGCGATACTATGTCGATCTCATTGTGGTAGAACACCCCCGAGAGATGGCTTGCGTCCCGCGTATGGAGGTATCGGGCGTACATCCCCGGGATCAGGCTTCCGGGGATGTCCTCCCCGCTGCGCCGCACGCCCAGCACGTTCCTCTCCATGCTGCCGAGGGAGCAGGAGGGCAGGCGCCCCCTGTAAAACTTCCGCGCGTGGCGCAGGAGGTCGATATGCGGCGCGCCATCCCAGGCGGGGGTGCTCCGCGAGAGCACGTGCCTGGTGCGGAGCAGCGGGAGGTCGAAGGACGCGCCGTTGTACGTCACGAGACAGGCGTCGCGGGGTATCGCGGAGTCGACGGCCCGAAGCCAGCGGGACTCCTTCGATGGCCCCTCCAGGAAGAACTGAACCACGGTAAAGTCGTCCCCCGACGAGAAGCCTATGCCGCACAAAAAGGCGTACGTGCCGGTCCCCCCCGAAAGCCCGGTCGTTTCCGTGTCGAGGAACACGACGCTGCCCCTGGCGCCGAAGGCTTCCATCGCGCCCATCTCCTCAGGGCGGCTCAAAACCTTCTGTCCGTGGGGCGCGCCCAGCCTATGGAAGCTCTGCACGCGGTACACCCCGTCGTCCACCCAGGCGCCTTCTGGCAGGCCGCGCACGGCTGGGGGCTCTCCCTTGGCGGGTACAGCCCCCTGGCGATCGCTGTCGTCGAAAAATCTGTCGAACTTCCCCATAAAGTCACTTCCAGTGCGGCGGAACTATATGAAACGCCGGCTATATATGGCTAGCCCGGGCGCGATATTTTAGCGCTTGTACGCGTCAGCCGCGAGGATGATTTTATCACCTGCCCGCCAAGTCTATCACCACGACCTCGGCTGGCGCGAAAAATCGCATCGGCGGGCCGACGAAGCCCGCCCCGTTGCTCACGTAAATGTACGAGCCGCGCTGGAGCGCCAGAAGCCCCTTGGGCCTGCCCGGTATCCTGTGCCTGGAGGATGGCAGGGGCACGAGCTGGCCGCCGTGCGTGTGGCCGGAGAGCTGGAGGTCGAACGTCCCGAGGGCAGATCCCTCTACAGCGGGCCTGTGTCTCAGGAGCAGGACGAACTTTTCCCGTTCGTGGGCTGACAGCGAGCTTATAAGCGCTTCTGACCTGGAAAGCGACGGATCCTCGCCAGATGGTGTGGCGTGATCCATGTCGTCTGCGCCGATCAGCAGGACCGGGCCTAGGTCGGCCTTTTCGCAGCGCAGCAGACGGACGCCGGCGCTCTCTATGAAGCGGGCTGAGTTCTCGAAGCTCTCGTAGTATTCGTGGTTGCCCGGCACAGCCCAGACGCCCAGGCGCGGACGGCCCTCGGAAATGCGGCCCAGCGCCTTGGCGAAGGGCCTGTAAAACGGCAGCGTCCCGGACTCGTCCCCCACGACGCCGTCCACCGTGTCCCCGGTTATGACGACTAGATCAGGCGCGGCATCGAGCGTAGCGCGGGCCACCCTGGCGACGTGGCCTACGTTCATGAACGGACCGATGTGGAGGTCCGATATCTGAACGACCCTCAATCGCTCGTTTGTGCGGAGTTTTTCGGTATCGAGGGAAAAGAACACGCTCCGCACGTTTCGCGCCTCGAAGAGGCCGTAAAGGCATGTGAGAGACGCCAAGATGAACGCCGCCGGGAACAGGGCGCGAGGCGGGATCGCGTGGACTAAGGATGCGGCCCGCAGGAGGATCGCGTATGCCGCTGTGAACAGCACCGCGAAATTCCAGACCGCGCCAGATCTCTGGAGGACGGATCTGAGAGAAAACCGGGACGTGCCGTTCTTTGGCGGCCCTATGAATGGCGCGGACGGGGACGCGCATAGCGCCAATAGCCCGGCAGAGAGCCACAGCGCCCTAAACCAGCCGCCCGTCGCCCCCGCCTCTGTGACGTACAGATAAGAGTGGGCGGAGAGCATTACGAACGCAAACGCTGCCCAGAAATGAGCCCTGCCGGAGAACCTGCGGGCGCGCGGGCTAGGGCCGCTCATATCTGCGACGACCAGAGCCGCCCGGCGGACTCCAGAAGCCTGTGCCACAGTGGGCGCTTCTCCCACGAGCTGAGTACGCACTCCTCGGCGCAGCCGATGTCGTCCAGAAACTGCGCGGCGAGCTCCTCGCATATGGCGGCGTCGTATATGAACGCCTGTACCTCGAAATTTATCTCCAGGCTGCGGTTGTCGAGGTTAGCTGTTCCCACCGATGCTATGGCGTCGTCCATGACCAGCGTCTTCGCGTGGACGAAGCCATTCCGGTACCGCCAGATCCTCACCCCTGACCGAATCAGATCCTCTACGTTGAAATTCCCGGCCCAGAAGGAGAGGAAGTGGTCGCCTTTCCCAGGTATCAGGAGCCTCACGTCGACGCCCGATAGCGCCGCGATCCTCAGTGCCTCCAGGATCGCCTCGCTGGGTACGAGGTACGGCGTGGTTATCCATATCCTCTCCCGGGATTCGGATATCATCATGAAGTAAAGCTGCTCTATGGCGTTCCAGGCTTGCCCTGCGCCGCCAGGCACTATCTGCGCCGGGATATGGCGGGTTTCGTCGGTCGTTTTATGACGCGGGGAGAACTGAGGGTCGTCTGCCGACAGACCCTGCCCCGAGCAGATCTTCCAGTCCGACAGGAAGATGGCGTTGAGCGCGCGCACGGCGTCCCCCGTGAACGACGCGTGAGTGTCGCGCCACGCCCCCAGGGGGCCTTCCCCCAGGTACTCCGTCCCCACGTTGAGCCCGCCGGTGAAGGCTATGTCCCCGTCGATTACGACGATCTTCCTGTGGTTGCGGAAGTTGAGGCCGTTGCGTAGAGCCGGGAAGGAGACTGGCATGAACGTCCTTATATCCACCCCGGCGCTTGCCAGCTTATTTTTAAGGCCTCGCCCCATACGCCAGCTCCCCACGCCGTCCACGGACATCCTCACGCGCACGCCCGCGCTGGAGCGCTCCATAAGTATGTCCGCTATCTCCCGCCCGAGGCGGTCGTCCTTGAACACGAAGTACTCGATGTTTATGTAGCGTTCCGCTTTCGACAGGGCCTCCTTGATGCGGCGGAACGTCTCCTCCCCGTTCACCAGGAGCTTTACGCCGCATCGCTCGCAGATGTCAGCTGAAGCGTTCCTGTACGCCAGTATCGAGGTCTTGCGGACGCGCGCGGGGGCGCTTCCCCATGCCAGCGCGGCGGAGGGGTAGGATTTTACGGGCTTGAATAGCTTCCGCGTCTTCAGCCTCTTCATGTCCGGGCCGAGGGTGACGTAGAGGATTATCCCCAGCACTGGCAAAAACGCCAGCGTCAGAAGCCAGAGGATCGTGCGGTCCGGGTTCCTCCCCTCCAGAAAGATGAGGGCGGCAGTGGCGGTTACGTATATTGCCAGTATGTGGGGCACGTACTGTCGGGCGGCTGACGCAAGGCGCGGCAGGGAACTCCTTGCGAGCAGCGCTAAATTCACCGAGTCCGCGTCCGTAACGACGGCTTGGATCAAATATGGCGAAAGCCCCACCAGGAAAGCGACGGCGGCGATCGTGAGAAATTTCTTCCATACCCAGCCCTTGTCCCCCATGATGGGATTCTAGCACGTAGGGGCGCTCATCGCTGCGAACTTGGTATAATAGTATTTAGATTTAGAACACTCTCCGGTACGCATGTTTAGCATGATGAGTAGTTGCGAACAGACTGTTATCTTTGGGAGGAATGCTATATGGGAGCGGGACAGACCATTTCATCGCGTTTGGTGCATCCTTTTGAATGCGTATTCGACAGAAACTCCAAAATTTTAATATTAGGTACTTTCCCCTCCCCAAAATCAAGGGCGGTCGGTTTTTATTACGGGAATAAACAAAATATATTTTGGCAAACGCTCTCCCTAGTTCTCAAAAAACAGCCACCAACCGCTGACAAAGAGTCAAAAAAGGGGTTTTTGTTGGAAAATAGAATTGCTCTCTGGGATGTTTTGTACGCCTGCGAAATATCAGGCGCAAACGACAAAACGATAAAAAACCCTGAGCCAAACGACTTTTCAACGCTCTTTAAAAAAGCCAGCATAAAAGCTGTTTTCACAACCGGCAAGCAGGCAACCACGTATTTTAAAAAGCTTTGCGCCGAAAAAAGCGGCTTTGTGCCTATTTACCTCCCCTCTACAAGCCCCGCCAATCGCGCGCGCCAGAAAAGCGAAAGTTTTTTGGCGGAGTGGGGAAAGATAAAGGGATTTTTAGAGTGAAATTATCTGCGGCGTAAACAGGAAAAACAGGCCAACCCCTGAGCGTGGCCTTGACACGGCGAGGTACCGTGAAGCTGAAAACACGGTGAATTAGTGACGAAAGCGTTGAGTTCAAGGCCGATGGCTCATATAATATGCGTGTGACATAAAGCCATGTTGACGGGGTACGATTGATGAAAATAAATAGGAAGAACGATTACTTTTTTAAACGTCTTCGGGCATGAGGACACCAGAGACATCCTGGCGCGTTTCCTGACGGTCGTGCTGTCGGTTCCAATCAAGCCTGACGAACTAACGCTCATACACATTCGAATGGCGTGACAACACAAAATTTCACAGCGTTTTCCGGGTACTCGAAGCGGACGAGGGCGTTTTGTTCTCGGACGCGCTTGAGATCCATGTGCTGGAGCTGCCCAAACTGAAGCGACAGCCGTTCGAAGACGACTGGACGCCAATAGAGTGCTGGGGGCTTTACCTGAACAACCTCGAAGGGGAGGCGATGGGGATGATAACGGCCAAAGAACCGATGATCGGCAGGGCGCTCTTAGTCGAGGACGTGTTCGTTAAAAACGACGAAGAGCGCCGCCTTTATGAGCTGCGCGAAAAAGGGCGGCTGGAGTTCCAGAACGCCATGTTCACCGCCGAGCGCAGGGGCGAACAAAGGGGTGAGCTAAGGGGCAGACAGGCGACAGCCCGCACGATGCTGGCCCGAGACCTGCCGCTAACGCTGATCTCTGAAATATCCGGCCTCTCAATCGAAGAAATCAAAGCCCTCAAATAGACGGGCGAAAATCACAACGCCTGATTGACAGAACAAATAAAGCGGGTGGCAGTCTAGCGCCACCCGCGCGATCAGTCGAGCCACCTCTCGATATTGGCGTCGTACAGTTCGAGCAAGCGGGCCGACCCGGGGCCGGGCTTGCCGTTCCCTATTGCCGTGTCCCCGATCCGTATGACTGGCACGACGCCGTACAGCGAGTTAGTGATGAACGTCTCCTGGGCCAGCGCGAACTCCGACACAGCAGG
>JAIRNC010000039.1 GCA_031258255.1 Synergistaceae bacterium | reverse complement strand
TCGATCCTGCTGGGCCACGCGTCCCCGCCCTCCGCCCTCGAGCTGCTGGCCGCCTTCCCGCCCGAGACGTTCGACAGCATGGGCATACACTCCAGCCAGCGGCCTTACGAGGAGCGGGTGACGGAGCTGTCGTGCCGGGTCGACGAGACCATAAGGCGGGCCGGCGGGTGGCCGCATATCTGCCAGAGCGTCCGGCTGTGGCGGCACGAGCACCCGGACACATGGAACATGGTCGCGGAACACATACGCAACGTGAGGCCGAGGAGCGGGTATGCCGAATGGAGGGCGCTGAGGCAGATCGCGCTCAAATATCGCGTGTCGGGAAAAACAGTGACCAGGAGGCGCAGACAGCTCGCGTCCCTGCTCGCCGATTCCGTCCTAAAAACGCCCCTCGTGTCCGCAGATTGGGCGCAGGTTGGGCGCAGCTAGTCCTGATGCCGTGCTAAAATGGTATCGTGGTCTTAGATCACACGGAGGGCTTCCCCTGGCGGGAGGCCCTCTTTTTATGCCCTGGGACAGGAGGCGGAGGGCGGATGAACGCTAAAAGGCAGCGGTTCGTGGAGGAATACCTGGTAGACCTCAACGCCACACAGGCGGCGGTCAGGGCGGGGTACAGCGTTAAAAGAGCGGATCAGAGCGGAAAGCAATTATTGAGTTTTATTGAGGTTCAAAACGCGATCAACGCCGCATTGGCCGAACGCTCAGAGAAGACAAAGATAACGGCGGACAGGGTGCTGAAAGAGCTGGCCACCCTCGCCTTCACGGACTTCAGGAAGGCCGTGGCCTGGGGGCCTGACGGCGTGACTCTCCTGCCCTCGGGCGAGCTGGGCGACGACGAGGCGGCGATCATCGCGGAGGTCACCGAGACCAGGAGCGAGACGGGCGGCAGTATAAAGGCCAAGCGGTACGACAAGCTGAAGGCCCTCGAGCTCCTGGGCCGCCACCTGGGGATGTTCAGCGACAGGGTAGACCTGAGGCACTCAGGCGAGGTCGCGCTCGTCAACGTGTTCGACCCGGAGACCCGGGCGGCGCTGCTGGCGTCGATCAAAGACGATGACTGACGCCCAGATCGCGGCGAGGAAGGCCGAGTCGTGGGCGCGCAGCCCGTGGCTGTTCGTCCGGGACGCGTGCCTCACCAGGGACGAGGCGGACGGCGGGAAGGTCAAGCGTTTCCCCGACCTGCCGTACCTGAGGCACATATGCGAGACGTGGCAGACGCACAGGATGCTGGCCATACCGAAGTCGCGCCGCATGATGCTGACGTGGCTGATGCTGGCGCTGCACCTCCACACGGCGCTCTTCACGCCGAGGTCGGCCATATTCGTGCAGTCGAAGAAGGCCGAGGACTCGGACTACCTCATACGGGACAACAGGATGCTCTTCGTCTACGGGAACCTCCCGGGGTGGCTCAGATCGTTCGGGCTGCCGTCCGCGACGAGCAAGGAGTTCCTCGTGTCGTTCTCCAACGGCTCGTCGGTGCGGGCCGTGTCGCAGGGGGCCGACCAGCTCAGGCAGTACACGGCGACGGCGGTGCTGTGCGACGAGATAGCCTTCTGGGAGAGGGCGCGCGAGACGTGGAGGGCGCTCCGCCCCATAGTCCAGGGCGGCGGGCGCGTGACGCTGATATCCTCGGCGGCGCCGGGGTTCTTCGAGGCGGTGGTGAAAGGTGAGCTCAGAGACGGCGCTGCAAGGGGTCGCTGAGTACGACACCCCGGACGGCTTCCACGTGCTGAGGGTGCACTACACGGCAGACCCGGCCAAGCGCTCCGAGGAGTGGAAGAAGGAGCAGCAGCGGGGCACCACGGCGGCGGACTGGGAGCAGGAGTACGAGATAAACTTCAACGTCCCGAAGGGGCTGCCCTGGTACCCCGAGTTCCGCTACGACTTCCACGTGGCGAAAGGCCCGCTCTCCCCCATAGAGGGGCGGCCAATACTGCGGGGCTGGGACTACGGCCTCACGCCCGCGACGGTGTTCTGCCAGACGACGGCCAAGGGGCAGGTGCTGGTCCTGTACCCGGAGCTGCAGTCGTGGGAGTCCGGGATACTCGCCCACGGGCGCGTGGTGCAGAGCGAGAGCGCGACCTACTTCCCGGGCCACCAGTTCATGGACTGGGGCGACCCTGCGGGCTGCCAGAGGGCGCAGACCGACGAGAAGACGTGCGTCCAGGTGCTGCGGGAGGAGTTCGGGATCAGCGTGAATTCCGGGCCCGTGGCGGCGGCGCAGAGGGACACGCCGATCCGCAAGGCGCTGACCACCGTCACGGCGGACGGGCAGCCGATGCTTTTGGCAGACCCGCGCTGCACGTGGCTCATAGCCGCGCTGACGGGGGGCTACCAGAGGAAGGAAGTCGCCGGGCGCGTGACCGACCAGCTCGCCGACAACGAGTACACGCACATAGTCGACGCGCTGGGCTACGTCGTGTCGATGACGGGGCGCGCGGAAGCGCCCAGGCAGATCAAGATGCCGAGGCTTGGGAGGATGTGAGCGATGGATGAGCGCAAAGGCATAGACGAGGGCAAGATCCTGGCGACCGCCAGGGCGGACATCAAGCGGGCCGACGACCACTACCGCGACCACGTGGAGCAAGACCTCATCAGGCGCTACGAGGTCTACAGGTCGGACGCGGCGCGGTACAGGAGGATGTGGCCGGAGCTGAGCAAGTCGAACGAGATGAGGACGTTCGACCTGTGGTCAACAGTCGAATGGATGCTGCCGGACGTGCAGAAGGCGTTCTTCGGCTCGGACAGGATCATCTCCATATCCGGGGTGGGGAGCGAGGACGCCGAGAGGGCGGAGCGCGTCATGAAGCTCATACAGTGGCAGCTGACCGTCAAGAACCAGGGGTACAGGGTATTCAAGAGCTGGTTCGGCGACGCGCTGGTGACCAACCTCGGCGTGCTCAAGTGCTACTGGAAGAAGGAGACGAAGACGACGCAGCACCGGGAGGTGCTCGACCAGGCGCAGCTCACCGGCGTCATCCGGGACCCGGGCAACAGGGTGACGGCCTCCGAGCCTATACCGGACGTAATGAGCATCATAGGCCTCGCCCCGCAGAGATCGGCCGTCACGTGGGAGGAGACCCGGGTCACGGTGAACCAGCCGGTGATCGAGGCCGTGCGGCCGTCCGACATACGCTTCACCCCGGACGGCAGGACGCTCTCCGAGTGCTCGATGGTGGCCCACAGGAAGGTCACGACGCTCGACCAGCTGAGGCGCGACGCGAGGCGAGGGCTGTACGACCCGCAGGCGGTGGAGGCGGCGGCGGCGGCCAGCGGGGCAGAGGACTACGAGCTCACCGAGCTGGAAAAGGCGCTCGACGACGGGGCCGAGGACGCCCTCCATCGCGAGCCGGGGACGGAGAAGGCGAGGACGAAGCTCGTCGTCTACGAGTGCTACATGAAGAGCGACCTGGACGGCGACGGACTGCTGGAGGACGCCATAGTGACGGTCTGCAACGACAGGCTCCTCCGGGCCACCGAGAACCCGTACGGCAGGGCGCCGCTGTTCGAGATAGTCCCGTTCTGGGACTCGTACCAGGTGTGGGGCAAGCTGGGCCTGGCCGAGATCATCCAGGAGACGCAGGACGCGCACACGGCGCTGCTCCGGCAGATGGTCATCGGCCTCGGCATATCGAACCAGCCCGCGGCGGTCGTCGACGAGACGGCGATCCACATGGAAGACCTCAACGACGGCGCGCAGTTCATACGCTCGAAGGGGCCCATAACCAGCGGGACGTTCCAGCAGATACAGCTCGCGGGGCTGAGCCCGACGAACTTCCAGTTCTTCGAGTACCTGAGGGCGCAGCTGGAGCAGTGGACGCCGATAACGCGGTACAACCAGGGCACGGACGCGTCCAGCCTGAACAAGACGGCGACGGGGATCAACATGATCATGGGGGCCTCGCAGAAGCGCGAGGAGGAGATCATACGGAACTTCGCCGAGACGGGCATCCGGGAGCTGTTCAGGTTCCTGATCCAGATCAACCAGCTTTACCTCGACCAGCCGCAGGTCGTGCGGCTCCAGGGGGACGCGCTGGAGTTCTCGCCGGACGACCTGGGCGGGGACTTCGACCTCTCCGTGGACGCGTCGAGCGGCGTGGGCGCGAGGGACAGCAAGGTGCAGGTGCTGACGGCTTACCTGCAGCAGATGCTGGGGCCCGCGATCCAGATGGGCGTGGCGGGGCCGGATCAGTTCGTCATGGCGGGCCAGAAGCTGTTGAAGCTCATGGGCATAGAGGACGCGGACAAGTACCTCATGGCGCCGCAGCCTCAGACACTACTACAGCGAACGCTGGGAATGGGAGGGGTTCAGAATGCAGGACCTGGAGCAGGAGAGGCGGGAGGCGCTATTGCGCCGCAGCCAGTCGGGTGACAGGGCGCGGGTGGCGCTCGGGGAGCTCGAGAAGTTCATCGAGGGCGAGAAAGCGCAGATACTGTCGAAGTTCCTGAAGGTCAGGAACGCGAACGAGGCCTTCGAGCTGGCCGCCGAGTACAGGGCGGCCATGAAGTTCGAGGGCAGCGCCAGGGCCGCGATAGCCAACGGCGACGCGGCTGACGGGCAATTGACGAGCGAGGAGTGACGGGTCTTGGATGAAGAGCGGGTCGAAGGGGCCGAAGGGACAGGAGAAACCCAAGGGGCAGCGCAGGAAACCGAGGTACAGGAACAGCAGGGGGCAGGGCAGGGGGCAGAGCCGGAAATAACGCTCGGCGAGGACGGCGGCCTCGACATCCCAGACAGCTTCTGGGACGACGCCCCGGCGCAAGGGCCGGAGAAAAAGGAGGAGGGGCCGGAGCCCGCCTGGTACACGCCGGAGGAGTTCGCGGCGGCGTACGAGTCGGGGCAGATCGACGAGGGCAAGCTGAACCCGGCTATCCTGGACTACTACAAGCTGGCGCTGGGCGTCGAGCAGAGGAGGCGGGACGCGGCGGAGATCCAGCGGCAGGCGGCGGCCCAGGCCCCGCAGCCGCGGCCCCGGCCGCAGGTCACCTGGGAGCAGGTGTGGGAGGCGGGCAAGATGCGCGCCGCGCAGTACCTGGGGATCAAGCCGGAGGAGTTCGACGAGTTCGACGAGCGCCACAAGGCCGCCAGGCTCATGGCCGTGAACGAGATACGCGAGAGCTCCCAGGCGGCGGCGCGGAGGGAGGCCCAGGCGCGCCAGGCGTGGGAGGGGCGAGTGGCGCAGGTCGCCCGGATCCACTCCGAGTACAGGCAGAAGGAGCCGGAGATAGACGAGATCGCGAACGGCTTCTTCCCGGCGTGGCGGCAGAACCTGACCGTGGGGCAGAACCAGGCCGTAGAGCGCATACTCGAGCAGGGCGACGACGCGCAGATAAGGCAGCTCTACGACCTGGTGATAGAGGGCTACAGGGCCTTCAAAAACCCGCCGAAGGCGCAGGGCAGGGGAGCGCCCCCGCCGCCGCGCGTCATGAGCGCGGGGGGGGCGGAGGGCGAGGCGCAGGGGATGGCGGACGCCGCGAAGCTCGCGGGCATGTCCCCGGAAGACCAGGCCAGCTGGCTGATGCAGAACAAGCTAGTCGTATAGGAGGGATCAGGGTTGGGCAAGAACACGTACGTAGCGGTAGGCAACGCGGACGACATATCGAACGTCATAACGAACATCAGCCCGAAGGACACGCCGTTTTTCTCGGCGTGCGGGAAGACGAAGGCGACGGCCACGAACCACGAGTGGCTGGAAGACCAGCTCAGGGCGGCGGCGGACAACAAGAAGGTCGAGGGCTTCGAGTACACGGTGCAGGACCCTGTGCCGCGCTCCAGGCTCGGGAACTACACGCAGATATTCAGCGTGGGCTACTGGGTGACGGACACCCAGGAGGTCGTCCTGAAGCACGGGCTCACGTCCGAGATCGCGTACCAGATGCGCAAGGCCATGAAGGAGATAGGGCTCGACGTGGAGCGCGCCCTCATCACGAACGCCACGAGGGCGGCGGGCAGCGCCAGCGTGGCGCGGCAGTTCGGCGGGGTGCCGTTCTGGATAACGACGAACGCCATCGCGAGCGCGGCGGGGGCGGGCCTCACGGAGGGCCTGATGAACGACGCGCTGGAGGCCTGCTGGAAGGCGGGCGGGACGCCCTCGAAGGTATACCTCTCGGGCGACAGCAAGCGCGCCGTGTCGGCATGGAGCGG
>JAIRNC010000038.1 GCA_031258255.1 Synergistaceae bacterium | reverse complement strand
ATGGTAATTAATGCTCATCAAAAAATGATGATCATGCTTTTTATTTGCGCGTTGCGCCAAGACTTAAAGGAATACCTGATTAGAGCGCGTAGCGTGAAACTTACCTTGGATATTTTTAACGTTTGCTGCTGCCAACAGCAAGGTCGGCCCTCAGCGGGGCAGCGCCCGCGGAGGGTCGACCTTGCTACTTTGCCCTTGCTGCTTTGCGCTGCTCTCGCCATGCCAACTGAACATCACGTCTTGAGCCAGTAAAGCATGATCGTCTTCTCCGGCGGGGCTCCACCCCCTGTGTTCTTCCTCGCCCTGAACTCGGCTGAGTTTACGCTGCTCAGACTCGCTCCGGCCTGCCCGCCCACGACGCTGGCGAAGTTGGACGAATCTGAAAACTTGTCGATGACGGTCGTCACGAAATACGAGTCCTCCGTCTCCCTGAGCCTCAGCTCCGTGATCTTAGCGTCAGTGATCGTGATGAACGGGGCTGGCTTGTGCGTCGCGGTGTCCGTCCAGCGGCCAGCGCCCCCCGTGGTCATGTCCACCGCGTAGAGTCTGCTCTCGCCCGACACCTCCCGCGTCACCGCGCACTGTTCCGCGACCTTGCCGGTGTTTATCCTCTGTGTCTGACGGAACGTGGGTATGTACATTACACCTCCGGCTAAGACGGGCTTCGCCGTCACATACTCCTCACCGGCGTTCTGCTCGCCTGGGCGCAGCATGATGTACCACCCCTGCTGGAGGTCATCCGGCAGCAGCTTGACGCTGCCCGTGTCGTCGAGCGCCTTTAAGTCGTCGCGGGCGAGGATAGCCGATCCGGCGTCAGGGACACGGAACGCGAAGATCATCTGAAAATCGTTTTTGAGCTCGCCGTCCGGCGCGTTGCCGGACTTTTTGACGGCCACGTTCGCCGTGCCGCCGCCCAGCCATACCTTCCCCCTAGCGCGCTCTGCGCAGAACCCGTGTGGCACGGAGCAGTGCGTCACCCTGCCCGAGTCATCGCCCACAGCCGACGCGATATCCTTTTGAAGCGTCGCAACCGTCCGAATGCTCCACTCGCTCGGGGGGAGCGCCGTCACCAGACCACCGGCGCCAAGGCTTTCGAGGGAGACCATGAAGACGCTGCCCCTGTCGTCGGAGGCGAAGACGCGTCCTGTCATGTACGCGTTTGATGGCATCAGCGACTTGAGCAGCGTGGGTTCTGAGACCATCATGCCCATATAGGGCGCGATACCCGTCACACCGGCGCCTGCCTTCGGCGCGGCGCCTTCCGCAACGGCCTTGCTGTCAAAAGCCCTTACCACCGAGCCGTCCTTCGGGTCTATGAAGAGCAGCACAGCGCCCTCGTTGCCGTTCAGCGCCGGGGCGTATGAACTCTGGCTGCCCCCCGGCAGCGCGATGAAGTTCGTCCTGGCGCCGACCGCTGCGCCAGCCATGCCCATAGCTGGCTTTGGGCTGTTGAAACCCAGCTTGCTGTACGGATCCGCGGCGGACGGCGGGGCAACCAGCGGCCTGTCGTCCGACGGCCCCATCGACGCCATCGCAAAGCCTATGTTTTCACGGTACCAGAGGAAGGCCGGCGCATTAGGCGCGGTGATATCCAGCGCATAAAGGCCGTTGCCGCCTCTGCCTAACGTGCCGAGCAGGAGCGTCCTCCAAAGGCTCCCGTCCCCCGCCGCCGACAGATCGAACCTGCGCTTCTGTAACGGGCCGTCGAGGGTGTAGCAAGGGTTCGACCTGATGCCGGATATGTTCTCGCCGCCTTTCACGTCTTGCCAGAAAAGGCTCGTCCCGTCACTGTACGTCTTGAGCGCGGCGAGCCGCGACGGCAAAAGAGACGGGGGAGGCAGTATGGCCGACTCCTCCTGGCCGGTGGACGGCACGATCACGTGCAACACGCCGTCGTTCGTCTGGGCGTAAAGCCGCTCCGTCCCCTTGGCAGCGGCGATGGCCGCGCTGTTTGCCCAGGCCTGGTAGCCAGGCAGCCCGACCATGGCGTCCGCCTTGGGGAAATCCGCGTACACGATCCCGGAATTGCCGAAGTCCGCGAGCATGGATGACCTCGGGTATTTCCTGCCGCCGCTGGCGTATGAGTAATCGTATCCCTGTAGCCACCAGTAGAGCGCCTTGCCGGGCGCAGTAGGGCCGAACGACGCGCCAGGGAGATTCGCAGGGCTCACCCTGCCGTTTATGCCCAGAAGGCCGGCGAAGCCAGTGTCGTCCTCTCCTAAGCGCATAAACTTACCGTCTGTCTTGCTCCAGTATTTGAGATCCCGCGCCCGGAGCGGGTTTTCCCCGTCCCCTCGCCGCGCCAGGAGGTTCAGGCCCAGCTCCCAGTCGGCCGCCAGCGTCGAGAACCCGTCCTCGTCCCGGGACACCAGATATCGCGTCATATGCCCCGCCCATTGGTCGCCCTGGATGATGCGGTACGACGTGGAGAACGCGGAGGGCAGGTCGTCGCCTTCCGCTGGCGCCTCGACTAAGGATCCCCTCCCAGGCTGCACGGCGTCGCTCTTGTTCACGGCCACGAGAGCCTGATTGAAGGAGTCCAGCAGCTCGGCGCTGTCCGACGCGAAGTAGGGCTGATGCGGCGCATCGTACATGTTGCCCAGAGTGATGGCGGCTATTTTGTCCGCGTCCAGCCCTTGCCCGGCGTTCGCCATCCTTATGAGGTTCAGCCTCATCCTCCTTATTTCCTTTATGGCCGGGTCATCCTTCGAGAGGGAGGGGTCTTCCTTTAGCATCTTTTCGGGGTCTGCCACTATGCCTATCACGAGCGTCCTGATCGGGTTGTCCAGATCCGCAGTCCTGAGCTTTCTCGTGTTCTTGTCGAGCATCGTGACGCCCTCGTAGATAGCCTTCCTTTTGCTCGTCTCCCTCCTGAAATCGCTGGAGGTAGCGGCGTTCGTGGCGTCGTACAGGTTTTTGACGGCCTGCCATGCCGGGTACTCGTAGTCGCCGTCCTTGACGTTCGGCTCGCACCCAGAGGCTACGACCACGAGCCAGTTGTCCTCGCAGGGGTTCGTTATCGGGAACGACACTTCCGCCAAGTCGCCGTCAGAGAGGTTGTTGGCAGGCACCTTGAGCGTGGCCGCATCTGACGAGCTGTCCGCTATGTTTAGCTGGTCGTAGCTCTCGTTGGCATAGGTCTTGCCGTAAGAAGTCGACCCCTTGACGGCATACCCGCGCCTCGGCGAGAAGAAATCCATCACGGAACCAGCAGCCTCCCCGCTGCCAGCGTTGAAGAACGCCCGGGGCCTTCCAGACCAGTACTGCTCCTGGCTGTATCGCCTCTTGTCTATCTTGTAGGAGATGTGCTTGTCCTTCTTGGAGTACCAGACGTAACCCTGTTCGTGATAGAAGTCGCGGTCGAGATGGAGCGGCACGCCAGGCTTCTTCGGATGGTGCTTCGTCGGGTCGGGGAAGATGGCCTGAGCGAGGTAGAAGTTGCCCGCTATGCCGATCTCAGGGTCGTTGTAGTAGTAGAATTGGCTGGCGCGGTTGCCTCGGAAGCTGTCGGGGCGGTTGATCTCGTCGCCCCACTTCACTGCGCCTGAGCTAAAACTGGTTTCGACGCTGCCAGCGCTCTTGATGTCGGCCACGCCGTTGATCCACATCTTGAATTTGTCGATCTGGGTTATCGTCCTGCCGCCCTTCGTCCACAGGTGGTCGTGGTCTTCTATGGGCAGCCAGAGCGAAGCCCTGTTCATCAGCTTGAACATCGGCCTGTCACGCCCCTGCCCGGCCATGTAGTCGCCGCCGTTACCCGCCGATCCCATGCTGGACCACCAGCCGTCCTCCTCGTCGGCGCGTTTGGAAGGGTTCCCCTGGACCTTTGCCGTGTCGTAGTATGACTGCACCTTCGCGTTCATCCACATGGGGTAATACTGGCCGAAGAGCGCGCAGTGCGTCTCCATGTTCCCCGTCGTCTCGGAGGTCAGTATGCCGTTGCCGAACTTCACCCGCCTGTACCCGTTTTGAAACGCGCCCTCCTTGATCGCCTTGCCTATGTTGGCGCGATCATTGACATAAGCCTTGCCTGCCTCATCGAAGAGCGCGATCGTCCAGACGTTCCCCCCGAACGGGGCGACCTTGAATATGCCATTGTAGTCCTGCCTGGCGTTGACGACACCGTGATGAGTGCCGCTCATGCTGCCGAGCTCGACGTTCGACGGTGAGAGGTACGTGGTGGCCATGCCGAAACGCATGTTTTTGAAAAGCTCCGGGTCGCTCAGAAGCCTCCAGAGGACGAGCTTCGTCTCGTACATCCTGCTGTCGTTCGGCACGAGGTCGTCATCGCTCCACGATGATGGCGGTTTTTTCCAATGCTTGGGATTCTTGAACACGAGGGCGTAGGGATAGGCATTGCTGCCAGCAGCGTCGGTATTGTACGAGTACGGCGCTATTATCTGGTCGCCGTACCCGGCCGCGGTGTCCCTCACATGCCGCGTAAAGTTCTGAGCGGTTCTCGCTCCGCCGTCGTTATTACGAGGTTTAGTCGATTTATAATACCCGAGGTCGACGGCCGAGTACTTCGTATCGTAGTACCAAGCGTCTGCCGTGCCGTTCCAGTGGCCACGGTCGTAATCCGTCGGGTATCCGGCCCTGTCATTGCTGTCGAAAGCGGTGCTCCTATCAACGGTGCTGTAGGGCCAGACCTCCGGGCAACCCTCGAAACCCACCTCGAGCCCCGTCACCTGGCCCTTGTAAAGGCCGTCGGATATGGGGTTGTCCTCGCCCGTAAACGGGAAGTAGTAGTTGTTGGCGTTGAGCTTCATGGTTTCCTCCAGCGTCGCGCCCTTTTTGAAATTGTTCGACGCGTCCACGTCGCGTCCGTACAGGTTGCGCTCCGGCCGCAGATCCCTCCCGCTCCACGCTGCTGGCAGCGCGCCCATGCCGAAGGTGGCCTCCTTCATCATCCTGTCGATATCCTTCGGGCCGTACTGGAATCGCCCTCGCGTCTTGTTCCATTCCGCCCCCTCGACGAACGACAGATCCCAGCCGCTCACCATCTGAACCTGCGGGAGGACCCCTTTCGGCGTGAAGCTCATCGCCGCCGTTGATTCGATCAGGAAGAGCACGTTCGACTTCTTCGTCCCGCCGATCAGCGTATCCGTCTCCTCCTGCCCCACGTCCGTCTTGAGCGGGGCGCTTATGTCCCGGCCCGCCTCCGCCCACGCCGTAGGCCGCACCGCCGACACAGGCTGCGACAGCTGCGCCATGTAGAGCGCCAGGATCCACGTCGAGACGAGTTTTTTCGCAAAACCCTGTTTTTTTAATCCCATAAGCCATACCCCCTATCTTTATCATGAATCCTTGTGTTTCAAAAATCACTGTAATTCACGCCCAATAACGGTTGTTTTAAATTCCAGAAAGCTATGGATCTTCAACTTATCGAATCAGGGCCGCTAATGATAAATCGGGCTTTTTGCGTTACGCCAGGACGGCAGACGCGCGCGCCCACGGATGTGGCACGGTGGGCGCGTCAAAGATGTCTCTGTTCAAGCCATGCGCCGATTCAGGAATTTATGTATCACTTGTCATATCCGATAGTTGGTGATACATTACGCAATATTCTGGCGGATAAGCAGGTGACGGGCGTGGTTCATCTCGTTTCAACTCGTTCAGTGGACGAGGATATTTACAGCGCAAAGAGCGGCGGTCTCTGGTGGTGGGCTTGGCGTCCTCCCCGAAGGCACGTGCCGCGTTGAATCATTTTGACGGCAGGGGCTCTTCGGGATATCCCAGCTAAGAGCCCCCTTTTTTGTATATCAACTGAGAACCATCACGACGCGAGGGGCCGCATTGAGAACGACCGACTCGCGTCTTTATTTTGGCGCAAGGGAAGTGGTGCAATATGAACAGAAAGGTGTTGATGGGCAACGAAGCGATAGCCCTCGGGGCCATTCGCGCCGGCGTCGGAGTCGCCCTCGGCTACCCCGGCACCCCGTCTTCGGAAGTGCTGGAAACCATAGCCAGGGAGAACAAGCCAGGGATTTACGCCGAGTGGTCGGTCAACGAGAAATCCGCGCTGGAGATCGGCGCTGGGGCGGCCATGGCTGGCGAGAGAGCGCTCGTGACTATGAAGCAGGTCGGGCTTAACGTAGCCTCCGACCCGCTGATGAGCCTCAACTACCTCGGAGTCAAGGGCGGGATGGTCGTCATGGTGGCTGACGACCCTGGCCCGATATCGTCCCAGACAGAGCAGGACACCAGATGCTTCGGGCAGTACGCGAAACTGGCGGTGTTCGACCCATCCAGCCCAGAGGAGGCCTACACGATGATAGCCGACGCGTTCGAGTGTTCGGAAGAGACCGGAAGGCCGGTACTCTTCCGCCCGACGACCAGGGTGTGCCACAGCTACGCGTCGGTGGAGCTTCTGGACGCGACGGACAGCTCCAAGACATGCGGCTTCGAGCGGGACAGCGGCCGCTGGGTCATCTTCCCGCGCCTGACCTACGCCAATCACATCGAGATCGAGCGCGGGCTGAGGGGTCTCGCGGACAAGTTCTCTGACTACCGCGGCAACGAGATGCGCGGTTCGGGCAGGCGCGGCATCGCATCTGGCGGGGTGAGCTGGCTCTACGTCCTGGAGGCATACGGTGAGATCGGCGTCGAGTGCAAGCTGCTCAAAGTATCGACCGTCCCCTTTCCTGCCCGCATGGGCGCCGAGTTCCTTCAAGGCCTCGACGAGGTGCTGGTGGCGGAGGAACTGGACCCGGTCATAGAGCGCGAGCTGATCATGCTGTGCGGCAAGCTTGGCATACAGACCAGAATAATGGGCAAACTCAGCGGACACATGCCTTGCGCAGGGGAGAACACTCCCGACGGCGTGCGCCAGGCAATGGAGAATTTCCTGGGTACCGGTGAGAATTGCCCTCCAGATGGAAAATCCCATGCTGCGGCGGCACCGCCTGCGATACCGCTCAGGCCGCCCGTGCTGTGCGCCGGGTGCCCGCACAGGGGGTCGTTCTTCGCTGTAAAGGAGGCAACGCGCGGGCGCAAGGCCGTCTTTTCCGGCGATATAGGCTGTTACACATTGGGCAACGCCCTGCCTTTGGACATGCTGGACACGTGCCTCTGCATGGGGGCTGGGATCACCATGGCGCAGGGGTTGCACAGGGTTGAGCCGGACGCGCTGGACTTCGCCTTCATCGGCGATTCTACGTTCTTCCACACCGGCATACCAGGGGTCATAAACGCCGTCTACAACGGACATGAGATCATCATCGCCGTGCTGGACAACTCCACGACAGCCATGACCGGCGGCCAGCCCCACCCCGGTACCGGCAAGACACTTATGGGCCGGGACGCGCCCCGGATGAGCATATATGACATCCTCAAGTCAATCGGCGTTGATGACTTACAGCGGGTGAACGCCTTCGACCTCGCGGCGTCGAAGGCGGCGGTAACGAGAGCGATGGAGGCCCGTGGCGTGCGCGCGATAATCTTCGAGGGAGAGTGCATCACGCTCTCGAAAAAAAACAGGGGGAACGCCTGCATGGTGGACGAGCATCTATGTTCTGGCTGCTCCCTCTGCGTCAGGAAGCTCGGGTGCCCGGCCCTCTCCCTCCGCGGAAAGTCCGCGCGCATAGACGCCGACTCCTGCACGGGGTGCGGGTTATGCAAGCCGCTCTGCGCGACGCGGGCCATAATCGGGGGTGACGACCGATGACGAACTGTCTGATTGCGGGAGTCGGCGGCCAGGGCACGGTGCTGGCCTCGCGGCTGATATCGTCCACCGCGCTGGAATGCGGCCTAAACGTGCGCGGCGCTGAGACGATAGGGATGGCGCAGAGGGGAGGAAGCGTCCTGAGTCACGTGCGCATGGGGAAAAGCATAGCGTCCCCGTTGATTTCCCCTGGGCAGGCCGACATCGTGCTGGCCTTTGAGCTGTGCGAGGCGGCGCGGACGCTGCGCTATCTGAAAGCGGACGGCCTGATGATCGCGTGCGACAGGGTTATACAGCCCGCGAGCGGCTACGACCCCGCCGCCATGCTGGATATCCTCAGGTCGTCCGCAGGGCGCCTCATGGTGCTCCAGAGTGAAGCAATCGCCGAAACGTGCGGGCTCAGGGCGCTCAACGTCGCGTTAATCGGCGCGGCGTGCGCGTGCGGCGCGTTCCCGTTTTCGGTGGGAGATATGGAGCGCGTCATCGATACCAGGTTCGACGCAGAGAGATCGAAGATGAACAAATCGGCCCTGCGGTTTGGAGAGACCCTTGCCAGCGCGGGCCGCAACAGGAGAGGGAACGGTGAGCGGCATGGAGATGACTGAGCAAGTACTGGCCAAGGTCAGGGAAAGCATACGCAACGCCAAGCGAAGCGCGTTTTACAGGGATTGCTTCGCGGACATAGAGCCGGAGGACATCAGGACAGCGGGGGATTTTGAACGGCTGCCGTTCACGGAGAAGGACGACCTGAGGAGGGCATATCCGATGGGGCTGTGCGCCGTGGACGAGGACGAAATAATAAGGATACATTCGTCGTCCGGCACAACCGGCACGCCGGTGATCATCCCCTACACGCGGAAGGACGTGTCCGACTGGGCAGTCATGTTCAAGAGGTGTTACGAGACAGCAGGGGTGGTCAAGGCCGACCGGATACACATCACGCCCGGCTACGGGCTGTGGACGGCCGGGATAGGCTTCCAGGCTGGCGCAGAACTGCTCGGCGCAATGGCCCTGCCGATGGGGCCGGGCAACACGGACAGGCAGATAAGCATGATGATCGACATGAAGTCCACCGTGCTGTGCGCCACGTCGTCCTACGCGCTTCTGCTCGCGGAGAAGATAACCCAGCGCGGCGTGCTGGACAAGATATGCCTCAAACGCAGCCTCATCGGCTCGGAGCGCTGGGGGGAGAAGATGCGCCGCCGCATAGCCAACGAGCTGGGCGTCAGGCTGTACGACATCTACGGCCTCACGGAGGTATACGGCCCCGGCATAGGCATAAGCTGCGACTTCGAGTGTGGGATGCACATGTGGACGGACTACTTCTACTACGAGATAATAGACCCGAAAACCGGTCTTGGCGTACCGCCAGGCGAAGTGGGCGAGATAGTCATAACGACGCTCGAAAAGGAGGGGGCGCCACTTGTGCGCTACCGTACGCACGACCTGACACGCGAAATGTCCGGGACATGCTCATGCGGGAGGCCCTACCCAAGAATCGACACCCTGATAGGGCGCTCCGACGACATGATAAAGGTCAAGGGCGCGATGATCTACCCCAGCCGCGCTGACGAGCTGCTGACCCAGGTGGATGGCGTCAGCAGCGAGTATCAGATAATGATAGACCACCTGAACGGCAAGGACATAGTGACCCTGTTCTTCGAGACCGAGACGGCGGACGAAGGCGGCAGGGGAAACATAGAGAGGGCGGTCAAGGATTCGTTCAAGGAAAAAATCGGCATCACCATCGCCGCCAAGGCAGTCGGCATGGGCGACCTGCCAAGGAGTGAGAAGAAGTCTACGCGCATATTCGACAACAGATATTGACGCTTACGAATATGCCAGGCTTTTCGGCTCTCTTCGCGAACCGGGCCAGCGGCAATAGTACGTCCCTGCCGCGCAAAGCCGCCGCTGAAAGCGTCTTTTTCAGCGGCGGCCTAATTCATGCTTATCAAAAAACAATGGTCATGCATCTTTATTTGTTTGCCCTATATCAGGGCTTTGCGCGTGAATCTGGGTCGGGAGCGGCTTCGCATCCAGGGCCGAACGATTCGAAATAATCTTTCGCTTCTTTTTCCGAAATGACGAGCGCGTACTTTGCGTTCATATCGAATAAACTCATTTCGCCGGAGGCTTCCCCCCTGTCGA
>JAIRNC010000025.1 GCA_031258255.1 Synergistaceae bacterium | reverse complement strand
GCGATATCAAAGGTCTTGGCGGGGCGGACGTCGTTTTTGATAGCCCACAGGCTCTCCACGATAAAGATGGCCGACCTGATACTGGTCGTCAAGGACGGCAAGATCATCGAACAGGGCACCCACGCAGAGCTGATCCGCAGGAACGGACACTACAGGGAGCTGTATTCGATGCAGTTTGAAGATGAGCTAGGGGCGCGCATTGCGCGCCCAAATCGAAGCGAACCACGCCTTGACGGTGGCGCGGTTCGGTAATACAATCCTTCCGGATTAGTTGATCACTCCGAGAATCCTGAGTATAAGCTCAAGGATCTGGAGTGCCAACGTTAGCAGAGGAGCAAGACTCGTAACCTTGGTGAGGCGGTCTTGCTCCTCTTTTTTACCCGGAAGGCGGTCTCTGCCGTCTGGCATCGATTCACCTCCCCCGAGGGAAGACCTTGTCACTCACCGGCTCCCCGCTCGTGAGCCGGAAGTCCGTCACGTATGATTATACATGAATATTCCGTTCATCGGGAGCGGCGGCCGTCAAGCAAGATGTCGCGTGTACCCATTTTATCAATCCCCGTATTTCAGCACGCATCTACGCCAGCATCATATAGCTCGTGTGGCGCGATATCCTGCCCTTCGGGCCACTCGATACCGCTGCCGCCAGGGAGTATCCGGACCGTATTAAAATAAAAAGGTTCTTTCAGGCGGCCGTACCAATCGCCTATGATATACGGCACAACGTCAAAAATTTTCCTTTCGCCGGTCTCATAGTCAAGTCTGAGCTTATAATCCGGCATCGGCTCAACTTTCGTAATTTTCGGCTGCAACATGGCGGATGCCTCCCTTGTTATATCGGCGTTCTTTTATCGACAGCGCCCGTGTCGGCGAATCCGTGCTGTACGCGCGTTTACGTCGTTGGGTTCGCGCAGAACTCCCTCTTCGTCCTCCTCAGCAGCGTTACGGCAAAGATCGCCGACACGACGGAGGCGCAGGACCACGAGACGGGCTGAAAGAGCCATATCCCGCTGATCCCGAAAAAGTGCGCCAGGATATAGGCGGACGGCACGCGGATAAAGATAGAGCGCACGAGCTGCGAAACGGTGCCGTAGATCGAAAACCCGGTCGCCACGAAGAGCGCGTTCATTATGAACTGCGATATTATGAACGGGTAAGCGGAGATGGCGTAGCGTATGGACAGCACGGCCGCGTCCGCCGCTTCGGGGGACGGGCGGAACAGGTCGATGAAGAGCCTGGGGAAGGCGAAGAGGACGGAGCCGACCACCAGGATCACGGCGCTCGTGATGACAGAAGCGGCTTTCATCCCCTCTATCATCCTGGGGAGATCCCTCCTGCCGTAGTTGAAGGCCAGAAACGGCGTGAGCGCCGCGCAGACACCCACTATGACGGTGAACGAGAAATCCTCGATGCGGAGGCTCATCATGAGGGCGACGACGGCGTAGTTCCCGAATCCGGCCAGTATCCTGTTTATCCAGCCAAACCCCAGCGCGACGCTGCCGGTGGATATTGTGACGGGAAGCCCGATGTACGCGATGCTGCGCCAGTGCTTCAAAAAAGCCCGCCTCGCGTTCGGGATGACTGGGATGAAAATACCCCCCGCGCGCCTCATCTTAAAGTACAGATAGACGGAAGCCGCCATCCTGCCCAAAAGCGTCGCCACCGCCGCGCCCTCTATGCCCCAGCCCATCGGGAAGATGAATATCGGGTCGAGGGCGATGTTGACGGCGTTGGCTATCGTCATTGAGATCAAGGGCGTCACGGTGTCACCCTGACAGCGGAATACGCTGTTCGATATGAACGTGTAGGCTATGAACGGCGCCATGACCGGCCACCAGAAGTTGTACCTATACGCGTGCTCTATGACGGCCGTGCCGGAGGCCCCCAGGCGCTCGAATATAAAGACGGAGGTCCCGCGCATCAGCAGAGGCAGCGTAATGCAGCAGAGCGCGTAAGCCAAGGTGAGGCCGGAGACCGCTATCATGTGCGCGAGCCTCTGGTTGCCCCTGCCGAGGTTCTGCCCCACGAGCGCCGTTGTCCCGCCGACCACGCCCTCCATCAACGCGAAATATGTTATCGCTATCGGAAGGGACAGCGACATCGAGGCGATCTGCTCCTCGCCGAGCCAGGAGACGAAGATGGAGTCCACGAGGAATACGAGCGTATTCAGGAACATCATCCCCATGGACGGGAGCGCCATCCGTAGGAGGAGCCGCATGACCGGAGCGCTCCCCAGCTCCGCCTGTTTTTGCGCTAGAGTCGTACTCATAATTTCACAACCAAAACCTTTCAGGACATAGCAACGGCACGTTGCTCCCTACATGAAACGACGGACCACGATGCCGTACATCCAAAATTGCTCCGCGAACTGGATTACGGCACAACCGATGTATCATATACCAGAAAAGGGATAAATCAATCAGCAAAAGGATGAACTGAAAATCAGTGAACTGAAAATCGTGAAAGCGTCGTGTCCATACAGCACACGTCAAAAAACGGGGCCAAACGGCCCCGTTCGCTGTCGCTCAACCCGTGGCGGCAGGCGCCGCAACGGTTTAAAAAGCACCTGACCTATAGATCGACGGCCTCTAGTTTACGCGCCAGTTGCCGCCCTGGACTACGCCCTTCTCGATGACTTTCTGGTAGTTGTCCCACATCTTGCCGGAGTTCTCGTAGGACGGGTCGATCACGTCGTCGCCGGGCACCCAGCAGGCAGGGATGACCTTTCCGCCGTTGTCGTTGAATTCCTTCAGCGCGAGCGCGACGCGGAGCAGTTCCTTCGGGTTGCGGCCCAGCGGCGCGGCGTTGATGTGGACGGCCTGGAGGATGCCGTTTTTGTCTATCAGGACTACTCCCCGGAGGTCTACGCCGCCCTCTTCGTCGAATATCCCGTATGACGCGCCGATCTTGCCCAGCGTGTCGGAGAGCATCGGGTACGGGTAGCTTGAACCGTGAGCGGGAGACAGCTCGCTCCCGTTCCACTCCTTGTGGGAGAATTTGCTGTCGGTGCTGACGACGAACACCTGTACGCCGGCCTTCGCGAACTCGTCCTTCAACGAGGCTATGGAGATCAGCTCCGTGGGGCATACGTAAGTAAAATCGCCCGGATAGAAGAAGAGCAACACGTACTTGCCCTTGTAGTCCTTGAGCGAATACGTCCCAAAATCACCTTTAACGGCGTCAAACCCCGGCACTGAAAAATCCGGCGCCGGCTTTCCGATGCGCGCTAGCTCACTCATTACAAATACACCTCCGTATTAAGATACTGTCATGACCAACATCGCTAGATTATAATGATTTTAATTTAGAATATGCTCAGTAAAAATACTTAGACTCGTTGGTATATATAATCCTAACCGGCCTCTGCGGCGCGCTTCTCCTTCCAGAGGCGAGCCGCTATCCCTGCCGGCGTCACCATGAGCGGGTGAGGGCATATATGCACCGGGAGGCCCACCGCAGCAGAGAGGATCTCCTCCGCGCCGGGGAGAGCCGCGCCGCCGCCGACGGTCAATATCGGCACCTTTCCGTAGTAGCCGCTCTTCTCCAGGTGAACCTTCACGATGGTAGCCATCTTTTCCAGCGTCGGGCGCAGCAGAGGCACCAGCTCCGGATGACGCGCTATGTCGCGTTTCATCCTTTCGGCCTCGTCGAAGCTGATCCCTCGCGCGCCTGCCAGCACCAAGGTCATGTGGGTGCCGCCGGTCGGTTCGTCGGCGGAGTAAACGACACGGCCGCCCTCCAGGATGGAGATGCCCGTCGTCCCGCCGCCTACGTCAACGATGGCCCCCTCCAGCATCGAAAGGGCGTCCGAGGCCGCGGTCGGCTCCTCGTACAGCCCGTCGCAGACGAAGCCCAGGGACTCGACTACGTTCGCGCAGACGCGGGCGGTGCGCTCCGAGATCCCCGGCGGGTAGGCAGCCGCCCCGACGCCGGCAATTTCCCGGCCCACCCTGCGCTGAAGGCGGTCGAGACACTTCCTCATGGCGCTTATCGCGGCCAGGTAATCGACCACGACGCCGTCCCTCACTGACTCGCCGGAGGACTCCATCTCGGCGGCTACCGGCTCTCCATCCTCGTTGAGCGCCACTAAGACAGAGTTGGTCGTTCCAAGGTCGAAGCCCAGATAGAGCTTCTTCCAGTCAGAGATAGCGCCGCCCGAGCTTATGGATCCTTCGAGCGGCGCCAGGAGCCTCTCTACAGTCTCAGTGTCATACGGCACATCCGCGCCTGTCTTTATGACGTCCTCCATAGCCCTTAGCTCCTGGTGATGGAAGCGGAATCGAACCCCAGGATATTCGACAGCGCGCGCATCGCGTCCCTGAGGGCGGACTCGACGGCGGTGACCTCTCCGCTGAAGACCAGCCCGCCGGTGAAGCGGTCGACGAACTCTATCCTCACGTTGGCCGATTTCGAGGCTGCGTCCGCCGCGATGATCGAACCCTCCCCGGGGGTTATGGTCATTATGCCGATAGCGCCCTTGTTGTCCACCCCGATCCTCTCGCAAATGTCCCTGTTCGGGTTCGCGATGATGTGGGCGATTGTGACCTGTCGCCCTGGTACGAATTCCTGAATGATCCTGGTCTTTTCCCCGGACTCGTATGCCATCGGCTCTTCTCCTTAAATAAAACTGCGTATGAAAGCTTAAAAATTATAGCAACGAAATCAGCGCTTGCCAAGGGACCTGCTGGCGATGATATCGGTTCCCGTGCCGCAGATGTCTTTTATGATGACCTGCCCTATGGAAATCGGCGCTGAGGCCTCCGCCGCAGCCAGCTCCCTCGTCACGTCGCCCACCTTCGCCAGCGGCAGCGGCGTACTGCTGCGGACTGGGCAGACGGGCAGCGAGGCGCCGCGCACCCTCACGGTAGAGGTGAAGGTACGGACGGGGTTCACCACCTCGTTCCGGGCGTACTTCACGCCCAAGGGGCAGCTGTTGCCCTCCACGCTCAAGACCTCCTTGCCCCGGACGGACACGCTCAGGAGGCAGCCCACAGGGCAAGAAACGCACAGAAATTTTTTCGTCTCCTCGCTCAAACTCATGTCGAATCCTCCCAGTCGCCCTCTTATTCCGATTCTAAACCAAAGGCTTCCAGCCCTATTCTCACGCTACGCGCGTCCTCCGGCAGATCGCGCAGCTTTTGTGCGCTGATCTTGACCTCGTTCATCTCGCCGGGCCTGGCGTAACGCAGCGTCTGGCTGAATATCCCAGGCTCCGCCCATAGCCTGCACCGCCCCTCCACTGGTTCCGCGACGCGGATGAAAACCGTCGTGTCGAGCACGCCGCACAGCTTCTGGGGGGAGACGACCCTTATGTTGGGCGTCGTCTCGATGGCGAACTCCCTGCGCCCTCGGTCTAGCTTCCCCTGGGCATAGAGCGCGGCGCTGCTGCCGGCCCGCTCGCCCGCCTCGCTCACGAAATCCACCAAGTCGTATACAACCACGACGTTGCCGGCCGCGAATATGCACTCGGCGCTGGTCTGTAGCAGCTCGTTCACCACTGGCCCGTTCGTCGACGGGTCAAGCTCGATACCGGCCATCCGTGACAGCTCGTTCTCCGGGATCAGGCCTACAGCCAAGAGGAGCGTGTCGCACCCGATGAAGCGGAGCGTGCCGTCTATGGGCTTCCTGTCCTCTCCGATCCTGACCACGGACACCCCTTCGAGCCTGTCCTTCCCGTGCAGCGCGCAGACGCTGTGTTCGAGGTAGTACGGTATGCCGAAGTCGTCCAGGCACTGCGCGATATTCCTCCTGAGACCAGACACCCAGGGCATGATCTCGAAAACGGCGACCACTTCCGCGCCCTCCAGCACCATGCGCCCGCCATTATGAGACCGATGTCGCCTGTGCCCATGATCACGACCTTCTTGCCCGGCATGTACCCCTCCATGTTGACGAAGCGCTGCGCCGTGCCTGCCGTGTAGACCCCTGCCGGCCTGCTGCCGGCCATGCCGAGGGCCCCTGCCGGCCTCTCGCGGCACCCCATGGCCAAAACCACGGCTTTCGCCCGCACCTTTCCAATGCCTGTCTGGGGGTTCATCACCCAGAATGAAACAGTGCGCCTGCCAGCATCCCCCGCCGGGGGATCCATCTGGAACACCATGGTGTTGAGCGCGAGCTCAATGCCAGCGTCATCTGCCTTCCTGAGATATCTGTCCATGTACTCCGGGCCTGTGAGCTCCTCCCCGAACATGTGCAGGCCGAAGCCAGGATGGATGCACTGTTGCAGTATCCCCCCCGCTTCCCAGTCGCGCTCGAAGACGACGACCCTGCCACCGCCCTCCCTGCGGGCGGCTAGCGCGGCCGCGATCCCGGCCGGCCCCCCCCCTATCACCGCTACGTCTACTTCACGGATGCCAGATATGTCCCTCATAGCGGTTTCTCCGGCAAAAGAGGTTCTTTCGTCCTGCTGATCAGCATGTGCGATTTTCCTCCGTGGCGCGTTATCTCAAGCGGCGAGACGCCGAGCTCCCTCGACAGTATTTCAACGACCCTGGGCGAGCAGAAGCCGCCCTGGCACCGCCCTGTCCCCGGGCGCACCCAGAGCTTTACGGCGGCTACGGTGCGCGCGCCCCTGCGGATGGCCTCCACGACCTGCGCCTCCGTCACGCTCTCGCAGCGGCAGACTATCTGTCCCCATTTGGGGTCGGACGACGCCAGGCGCTGTCTCTCCTCCATGCCCAGGTCGACGAAGCGCGGTATATGTTTTCTCTCCGGCACGAAGGTCGGATCCTTTTCAAATTTAACGACGTCGCCCAAATTTTCCATGATGAGCTCCGTGACGTGCTGGGCGATCGCGGGAGCGCTCGTGAAGCCGGGGGATTTGATGCCGGCCACGTTGATGAACCCTCTCGGGCGGTCAAGGGCCTTTATGTAAAAATCGCCTGTGTTTATGTTGGCGCGCACCCCTGAAAACGTCGTTATGGCCATGTTCCTCGGGATCCCTGGCACGAGACGCCTTGCGCCGTCCAGGGTGTCGTCCAGGCCTTCTGAGGTGGTGTCCCTGTTATCCCTGTCGGTCTGCTGGACGGACGTGGGGCCGATCAGGAGGTTGTCGTCGGCAGTGTGCGCCACCGTTATCCCCTTGCCCAGCTTCGACGGGCAGGAGAAGAGGAAGGACGTCACCAGGCCGCCCACCGCCCGGTCGAAGATAAAGTATTCCCCCCTGGTGGGGTGGATGATAAAGCTGTCGTCCCCGGCCATGCGCGAAATCACGTCTGCGTAGACGCCGGAGGCGTTTATTATGACCGGCGCGTAGAAATTCCCCCTGTCAGTCGAGACGCCGCGAACGCTCGAACGGGATTCATCGAACAGCAGACCGTCCACTGCGGTCTCCATGTAGAGCGAGACGCCGTTCTGCCTGGCGTTGTCTATGAACGCCAGCGTCGCCTCGAAGTTGTTCACTATCGCCCCGGACTCGCACCAGAGGGCGGCGGTTATGTCGGGCGCTGTGTTGGGTTCCTTCTCGCGCAGCTTCTGCCCGGAAACGATCTCCATGCCGACTGCGCCGTTTGCCTTGCCCTGCTCGTACAGCTTCTTCAGGTGGCGCTCCTCGGACTCCCCCTTGGCGCACACGTATGAGCCGAATTTTCGGAGCTTGAAGTCCAGCTCCTCGTGGAGCGCGTGATACATCCTGTTGCCCTTCGGGCAGAATTTCGCCTTGGCGCTCCCCGGCGAGTCGTCGAAACCGCCGTGGATCATCGAGCTGTTAGCGCGACTGGCGCCGAACGGGATATCGGAAGCCTTCTCCAAAACGGCTGCTTTGAGGGTGTAGCGGGACAGCTCGCGGGCTATCGTGGCGCCCACTATCCCGCAGCCGATCACTATTACGTCGAAACTGCCGTTCTCCTTGACGCGACCTTGCAAGGATATCCTCCTCCCAAGCCCCTGCTGCCCACAAGCCAGCATCGGGGTACGTAACCCCCGACGCTGGCTGCGGACGTGTTGTGGCTTTGCCTTTTATAAAGAAGGCAGGCCTACGGCGAGATGCCTGATATTAGCCGTCGACCCACCCCTTGGACTTCTCTATGGCCTTCTTCCACTCCTTGTAGCCGCCCTCTTTTTTCTCGTCGGACCACACGGGCGAGAAGTCCAGATCCTTCGCCCAGTTCGTGCGGAGGTCGTCCACGTTCTTCCAGAAGCCGACCGCGAGACCCGCCGCGTAAGCCGCGCCAAGCGCGGTCGTCTCGTTTACGACGGGACGCACGACCTTGGCGCCCAGGATGTTGGACTGGAGCTGCATTAGCAGGTTGTTCTTGACCGCGCCGCCGTCGACCTTGAGCTCCGCCAATGGAACGCCGGAGTCCTTGTTCATGGCCTCGACCACGTCGCGCGTCTGATAGCAGATGCTCTCCAGCGTGGCGCGGATGATGTGCTCCTTGCGTACATAGCGGGTCAGCCCGGCGATTATGCCGCGCGCGTTCATGTCCCAATACGGCGCGTAGAGGCCGGAGAACGCCGGCACGAAGTACACCCCGCCGCTGTCGTCCACTTTGTTCGCGAGGTATTCGCTGTCAGGCGACTCGTCCACGATCTTCAGGTTGTCGCGCAGCCACTGGACGGCGGCGCCGGTGATCGCTATGGAGCCTTCCAGCGCGTAGATGCACTTGCCCTCCTCCAAGCTGTACCCCGCCGTTGTGAGAAGGCCGTTCTTCGACAGGACTGGGGTCTCGCCGATGTTCATCAGCATAAAGCAGCCCGTCCCGTATGTGTTCTTGGTGTCGCCCTTGTTGTAGCAGGCCTGTCCGAAGAGAGCCGCCTGCTGGTCGCCCAGGTCGCCGGCCACGGGGATCGCCGCGCCAAATGGCCCGCCGGGGATCGTGTTGCCGTAAACAGCGCTGGACGGCTTTATCTGCGGCAGCATCGCGATGGGGACGTCGAGGAACTTAGCCATCTCATCGTCCCACTTGAGGGTCTTTATGTTCATCAGGAGCGTGCGGGACGCGTTGGAGACGTCCGTGACGTGCACGCCGCCGTTTGGCCCGCCGGTCAGGTTCCAGATGAGCCACGTGTCGATGTTGCCGAAGAGGAGCTCGCCCTTGGCTGCCTTCTCCCGCGAACCGGGCGTGTTGTCCAGTATCCACTTTATCTTCGTCCCGGAGAAGTAGGGGTTGATCAAAAGCCCGGTGTGGTCCTTGACCTTGCCCTGGCCCGTCGCGTCCTGCTCCCATCCCGGCGTCTTCTGCCATTCCTTGCAGAAGTCCTCGGTGCGGGTGCACTGCCACACTATGGCGTTATATATCGGCTTGCCCGTGGCCTTCTCCCATACGACCGTCGTCTCGCGCTGGTTGGTGATGCCTATGGCGGCGATGTCGTCCGTCGAGATGTTGCCTTTCTTGAGGGCGTTTCTCACGACGTCCTGAACCCTCGACCATATCTCCATAGCGTCGTGTTCGACCCAGCCCGGCTTTGGGAATATCTGAGCGTGCTCCATCTGGTCGGAGACGACCGGAAGCCCGTTCTTGTCAAAAACCATGCAGCGTGAACTCGTCGTACCCTGGTCAATAGCGACTACGTACTTTTTCTCAGCCACCTTAAAAACGCCTCCTTATTATCGTTGCGTCACTGTAGCGTCAAGTGAACCGCTCCATAAACGGAAGTCCTGCGTCAAGGGTTTAACAGCCTTCCTAGTGATCGATCTTTTTCAGGTTTTTCGCCTCTTGGGCGATTTTTGCCACCGCCGGCAGATCAGCCCCCGTGCTAGCCTCGATCGACGCGAGCATAGCGCCCTCCAAGACCGGCGCGTCCGTCATCACGATCTTCGTGGCTTCTTCGTCGGGCAACATGCCCACCGCGCTTCGGGATGAGAGCACGGAACTGCCCAAGTCCGGCAATATGAGTATCCCGTCGCACTTGGGCAGCATCTCCGTCAGGGCTTCTGAGATCTTCGCCACGGAGACGCCCAGGCCGCCGTCGTCATTGCCGCCCACCCCGACGATCTGCATGTCTCCGCCCGCCACGGACATCGCGCGCGCAATCTGCGCGATCCCGCGCGCGGCGTCCTCGCTGTGAGATACGATGAGTATTCCGACCATGTCACTGCCCGGTGCAGGCGTCCCTGAACGCGGACACCAGATAAAAGGCGGATGTTGCGCCGGGATCCTGATGCCCTATCGAGCGTTCGCCCAAGTAGCTGCTGCGTCCGCGCTTGGCGAGCATCGGTATCGTATCCTCCATGCCCTTCTGCGCCGCGTCTGTAGCTGCCTTCCACGCGACGGGCTCCCCTTCCGGCGCCGCGGCCCTGAGGGCGTCTATCGCGGGCTGCAGCGCGTCTACCATGGTCTTGTCGCCTGTCTGTGACTTTCCGAGCGATGTTATGCCGTTTAAGCCCTCCTGCATGGCGTCTGCCATGTCCTCCGTGGAGGCCTCGGCGTGCCCTGTGAGCTTGTGGCCCAGCTTCATGAAAAAAGTGCCGTACAGCGGCCCTGCCGAGCCGCCGACAGCGCTCATTAAGGTCATCGCGACATCTTTGAAAAGCCCCCCGAAATCGCCATACTCCTTGCCGCTTGTCTTTTCCATTACCTTTTTCATGCCGCGGTTCATGTTGATGCCGTGATCAGCGTCACCGATGGCGGAGTCGAGATCAGTCAGGTAGTCCTTTTTTTCCTCTACCGCCGCGTTAAATTTTTCTAGCGCGAGGAGCGCCATTTCGAGGGTAAATGCCATGACTCTTCTTACCTCCCCCAGCGCAATCCAGGGGTCTCGACCGGGTAGTCCCACAGTGCCTTCGTCTTGCTGTCGAGCTTGAGCAGCGTTATGGAGCAACCCTGCATGTCGAGGCTCGTGATGTAGTTGCCCACCAGGTTGCGGGCGACCACGATGCCCCTCTTGTCCAGGAACTTCTTGAGGTCGTTGTAGACAACGAACAGCTCTATGAGCGGCGTGCCTCCCATCCCGTTGACGAACGCCAGCACCTCGTCGCCCGCTTTGAACGGGAGGTCGTCCGTGATAGCGGCCGCCATGTACTCTACGATCTCGCTGGATGTCTTCTGCTTGACCCTCTCGCGCCCAGGTTCGCCGTGGATGCCAATCCCGAGCTCTATCTCGTCGCCCGGGAGGTCGAACGTCGGCTTGCCGGCCGCCGGGACGGTACAGCTCGTGAGCGCCATCCCCATGGAGCGCACATTGGAATTCGTCTCCTCCGCCAGCGCCTTGACCTCATCCAGCGACGCGCCTGCCTGGGCGTAGGCGCCTATGATCTTCTCTATCAGCACGGTCCCGCCGACGCCCCTGCGCCCCGCCGTGTAGAGCGAGTCCTTCACGGCCACGTCGTCGTTCACTACCACCTGCTCGACCTTGATCCCCTCACCCGCCAGCATGTCGGCCGCCATCTGGAAGTTCATGATGTCGCCCGTGTAGTTCTTCACGAGGAAGAAGATCCCCTTGCCTCCGTCCGTCGCCTTGGCCGCTTCGTACATCTGATCAGGGCTGGGGGACGTGAAGACCTCGCCGGCGCAAGCCGCGTCCAGCATACCGTAGCCTACGAACCCGCCGTGCATCGGCTCGTGCCCGCTGCCGCCGCCGGATATCACGGCCACCTTCGGGCAGGGCGCCGACTTGCGGGCCACGACGCGGACCTCCGGGATCACCCTTATCAGATCCGGGAAAGCGGCGCCCATGCCGGCCAGTGACTCGACCACTACGTCGTCGACTTTGTTTATGAGTTTCTTCAAGTTACATCGCCTCCTTGTAAACGCGCTGATTTTATTGTTAGGGGCCGCAAAAAAAGACTAAATAACCGCTAAACCATCTGCTTCTGTCTCTACCAGCCTGCCAGCTTATAGGCCGCGACGGACAGGAGCCCGCCGACTATCGGTCCCGCCGTGGCCACTGTGAGGCCCCAAGACCAGTCGTTTGTCCCCTTGCCCGGTATCGGCAATATGGCGTGGGCGATGCGCGGCCCCATGTCACGGGCAGGGTTCATGCCGTAGCCGGTAGGTCCGCCCATGCCGGCGCCCAGCGTGTAAAGCAGCCCGCCGATCATGAACGGCAGGAGGAACACGTTTACTTCGTTCGTTCCCATGGCCCTGACGATGACCTGGATGCCCATGATGAGGAAGAACGTGGCTATGACCTCAGTGATGAAGTTAGCGAAAACGTCGCGTCGGGCCGGACCGGTGGCGAAGACGGCGAGCTTGAGGCCCGGGTCATCGGTGGCAGCCCAGTGGTTGAGATAGAGGAAGTAGACGACAACGCCGCCCGCTACACCGCCCGCGAGCTCAGCGATGATGGTCGGGACGAGTTGAGCGGCCGTGTAGTGTCCGCCGATAAGGAACTTGAAAATGGTGACGGCGGGGTTCAGGTCCGCCTCGCCGGAGCCGAACGCCCACGCGGCATAGATGCCCATCATGAGTCCGAAGGCCCACCCCCAGTTTACGTGAACCCAACCTGCGCCGTTTCCCTTCGTGTCCTTCAAAACGAGGTTGGCGACAACCCCGTCCCCAAAGGCCACCAGCGTCATGGTGCCGAGAAACTCGCCTATCAGATTGTTCATAGCTTAACCCCTCCGTTTGGAATTATGTGAGATTAATGAACCGTTGACCGACTTGCCTAAACGGCTTGCGCCGCCCAGGAACCATAATGCCGCGAGGGCCGGATCTCCGCCCCTTGGCCCCTAACAATCAATCAGATTCGGCTGCGTGGCACGCTTCTGGACGATCTTTACCCGCATCCCCCCTTCCTTCGAGATCGGCCAAAGCTCCTCGCCCGGGCTCAAAACATAAACACCGAAAAAAGCGCTTCCGCAAGAGAAACCCATCCGCCATGGGGAACCCCGGACAGAAAGCGAACCCCACCAGGACGCACCCTCAAACGAAGACCGTGTGAATTTACGTAAACTATTATCGCGACACCATGTCTTGTAGTTTATCATTAATAAAGCCATTGACTTGCCGACGGCCAGAGGACTGCATTAGCAGATCACGTCCTGACTATAACGCTTTTTGCGTATTTTGCAATAGGCAAGGAGAAAAAATCGAACAAAAACAACGGCGCCCTCCGACAGCTTCCCCGCAAAGGACCAGAATCACTAAATCACCAATCGAAGGGCGCCGAAAAGCCCGGGCATTTTCTTGAGTCGCCATGCGGACGCCACGGATGTGTCTGCGCGCGTCATTAAAAGCGACTCCTTTTCAGGAAAACGGACGAAAGTAATCATTCCAAGATAAAAACCTCACTTTAAATGCTTGCGTTTTTGAATGTTATCTGATAACGTAATCCACAATTAAGCGCTTTGTTTTTATCACCCTACTGCGGACGGCGCAGATAATGTTTCATGTAGCATGTGAGTAGGCTACAATATGCAAGGAGAGGATAGAAACGAGCGTACAATCGCGTTGTTGGCTGAGTTCAAGGATGCTTTATAATTTTCAGAGTGCAATTCGCGCCAATTTTTAATGTTTTGCTTCCGGTGCAGCGACAATGTCCGGAATAATTTAATTGTAGGAGGAGACAGAGAGATGCAGGGAGACAAACTGTTGGACGACATAGGCAGACAGATCCTAAGGGCCCTTCAGGAGAACGCCAGGATTTCTTTCAGTGAGCTGGGAAGGCGTGTGGGCCTGTCCTCTCCGGCAGTGGCCGAGAGGGTGCATCGCATGGAGGAAGCTGGCTATATCAAGGAGTACAGGGCCGTAGTGGATCAGGAGAAGCTCGGGTTCCCGATCACCGCCTTCATAAGGGTGGCGGCGAACGTCGGCAAGCTGAAGGAAGCCGACGAAATGGCCCGCACCATACCTGAAGTGGTCGAGGGGCATCACCTCACGGGGGCGGACGGCTTCATCCTAAAGGTCGTCGTAGCGTCCGTCGGCCACCTGGAGGAGATCATCAACCAGATCGGCAACTACGGCCAGACCACGACGTCAATCGTCCTCTCGTCGCCTGTATCGTCGAGGGTACTCTCGCCCTTTTTCCCAATCTAAAAAATAAGTGGTAAAATATGCTCCAGAATTTCCCCAAGCGGCGGAGTTCCCGCCGCTTGGTTTTTTGAGCGTCTTAGCGGAGGTATGTCAATGGATCACGATAACAGGCAACAGAACTTGTTCGACAGGGTTTTGCCGCTCCCAATAGAGGACGAGATAAAGCACAGCTATCTGGATTACGCCATGAGCGTGATAGTGGGGCGCGCGATACCGGACGCGCGCGACGGCCTCAAGCCGGTTCAGAGACGGGTCCTTTACTCCATGCTCGAGCTGGGGCTCAGGCACAGCCAGCCGTACAAGAAGTCGGCCCGCATCGTGGGCGAGGCGATGGGTAAATACCACCCGCACGGCGACCAGGCGATTTACGGCACGATGGTCAGGATGGCGCAGGATTTCAGCATGAGGTACCCCCTCGTGGAGGGCATGGGGAACTTCGGCTCCATCGACGACGACCCTCCCGCCGCGATGCGGTACACGGAAGCGCGGCTGCACTCCATAGGCGAGGAGATGCTGCTCAATATAGACGAGGAGACGGTGGACTGGGGGCCGAACTTCGACGAATCGTTGAAAGAGCCCACCCTCCTGCCCTCCCTCATGCCGAACCTCCTGGTGAACGGCAGCTCCGGCATAGCCGTTGGCATGGCCTCCAACATGCCGCCGCACAACCTCGGAGAGGTCGTGGACGGCGTCCGCGCCGTAATGGAGAACCCTGATATAGAGCTGGGGGACCTCATGACCCTCATACCTGGGCCGGACTTCCCGACCGGAGGCGTCATACTGGGGCGGGACGGCGTTATCGAAGCCTACTCCACCGGGCGCGGGAAGGTCACCTTACGGGGGCGCGCCCAGATAGAGGAGCTAAAGCGCGGCAAGAACGCCATCATCATCACCGAGATACCCTATATGGTCAGCAAGGCAAACTTGATAGAGACGATAGCAAAGGGCGCCCAGAACGGGCAGATAGACGGCATAACCGACATGCGCGACGAGTCCTCCGACAGGGAGGGGATGCGCATCGTAATAGAGCTCCACAGGGACGCCGACCCGAACATCGTCCTGCGGCAGCTCTACATACGCACCCAGCTCCAGAGCACGTTCGGCGTGATCAACTTAGCCCTCGTGAACGGGCGTCCCGTGGAGATGGGCCTCAAGCGCATCATCAACGTCTTCATAGAGCACAGGCGGACCGTAGTCCGGCGCCGCACCGAGTTCCGCCTCCGGAAGGCGGAGGAGCGCGCCCATATCGTGGAGGGCCTTATCCGCGCCCTTGACATGATAGACGAGGTAATACGGGTCATAAGGTCCTCGAAGGACGTGCCTACCGCGAGGACTGAGCTGGTTCAAGCCCTCTCCTTCTCGGAGGCTCAGGCGCAGGCTATCCTGGATATGCGCCTCCAGCGTCTCACCGGACTGGAGCGACACAAGCTGGAGGATGAGCTGGCCACGCTTTTGGCGGACATCGAGCGCTACCGCACGATACTGGGCAACCCGGCCGTGCTGGACGCCGTAATCGCCGATGAGCTGGAGGGCCTGAAAAAATCGTATTCCGACAAGCGCCGGACCGAGATACAGGATTCCGCCGACGACGTGGGCGCGGAGGATCTCATTCAGGAAGAGGAGATCGTGGTCGTCCTGAGCAGGGACGGATACATACGGCGGATGCCCTTGCAGGACTACAGGCTCCAGGCTAGGGGGGGGAAGGGCGTGAAGGGCGCTACCCCGAAGCCGGAGGACGAGATCGCCCTGGTGAAGGTGACGACGACGCACAACACCCTCTGCCTCTTCACGACGAAGGGCAGGATATTCGGCCTGAAGGGTCTCGTCATACCAGAGCCCAAGACAGGGAAGGGCAAGATGATAGGCTCGCTCGTGTCCATAGAGCCGGACGAGAAGGTCGTGGCCATGCGCGACATGAACCACGGGGAGGCGAAGTTCGTCTTCTTCGTCACGAAAAAAGGGCTGGCGAAGCGTCTCCCGATAGAGGAGCTCGAAGGGCTGACGAAAGCGGGGAGGCGCGTGCTGGGCGTACACGACGACGACGCCATCGCGAGGGTGCGGATCACTAACGGCAACGACGACCTCCTGCTCACGACCGCCATGGGGCAGACGCTGCGGGTGAGCGAGAACGAGTTCCGCCCGCAGGGGCGCGCCGGGCACGGCGTGCGCGGGATAAAGCTCTCGGAGGGCGACCACGTCGTGGGGTGCGACGTCATAATCCCCGGGCGGCAGCTTTTGATAGTGTGCGAGAAGGGCATAGGCAAGCGTACGCCATACAGCGAGTTCACGCCGCACCACAGGGCTACGGGCGGCGTGATGGGCATACACCACAGCAAGCGCACCGGGGACATAATAGGCGCCTGGGGCGTGGCGGAGGACGACGAGCTGGTCGCAATCAGCGGGCGCGGCAGGGTCGTGCGGCTGGGCGCAGGGGAGATATCCAGCCTCAGCCGGACTGCCACCGGCTACACGATGGTGAAGCTGGACGAGGGTGACGTGCTGGCTGACGTGAGCATAGTGAAGGCCGACCCAGCGTCCTCCAAGGAGTAGCGCCATGCGCCTGGCGCGCCCCGGCCTGCCGACCGTAGCGACCGTGGCGCTCTGCGCGGCTGCGGCGTTTTTCTTCTCTGCCCTGGCTGGCGCTATTTTCCTGTTGCTGCTGTGCGGGGCGGCATGGTTTTACAGGGACCCCGACAGGACGCCGCCGGAGGACGAGGGCGCGTGGGTGAGCCCGGCTGACGGCAGGGTGGTCGAGGTAGTGGAGGGCGCGGTGGACCCTTACGCGGGGCAGACGACGAAGATAGGCATTTTCATGAACGGCACCGACGTCCACGTAAACCGCTTCCCTGCCGGTGGCACGGTGGAGGATCTGAGGTACGTGCCTGGCAAAAAATGGTTCGTGATAGCCCCGAAGTCCTCTCTGGAAAACGAGCGCCTTTACGTGGGGATAATGACAGAACAGGGCAGGACGACGCTCGTCCAGATCGCCGGCATAATGGCCCGCCGGATCGTTTGCCAGGTGAGGCGCGGCGACAGGCTTGCGCGTGGAGATCGATATGGTATGATTAAGCTAGGTTCGAAGGTCGACGTCTATCTGCCGGCGGGGGTTCGGTGCGCCGTCAAGGTTGGCGATGTAGTTCGTGCCGGCGAGTCGAAGATAGGAGTGGTTGATCGATGCCGCAGCGGAGAAGGCGAGTAAGGAACATTCCATTCAATAAGATCCTGCCGAACATGATTACGAGCGGGAGCGTCCTGTGCGGGATGTTCTCGCTGATGCTCACGTACCGGGGACACTTTCTGCCGTCCGCGCTAATCCTCGTGATCGCCGTTTTCTTTGATTACATGGACGGGAGGGTGGCCCGCAGCCTCGGCGGCAGCAGCGCTTTTGGTGAGGAGCTGGACAGCCTGGCCGACGCGTTGTCATTCGGCGCCGCCCCTGCGTTTCTGATATACGCCGTGTACGTCGATGGCAGCGCCGGTATGCCGGCCACGCTTGGGACGGCTTTCTTCGCGCTCTGCGGCGTCCTGCGCCTCGCGCGCTTTAACGTCATGCACGTGACGGGCCCCTTTCAGGGCCTCCCTATCCCGGCCGCCGGGATGGCGCTGGCGTCCATAGTGATAGCCGGCATCCCGCTCGCGCCATACGCGGCGGTGGCGTTGATGGTCCTTTTGGGCAGCCTGATGATCTCTACGATACCTTACGGCAACCTTAAGCTTCTTCGCAAGGGCAACGTAAACAAGGTAAAGGCCGCTATCCTCATGGGCATAGTGATCTCCTTTTGCGTCGCTCTCAAGCCTAGGGCGCTTCTGGCGCTCATAAGCGTCTACATAGCCAGCGGCCCCCTGGGATTCGACTGGGGCGCGTGGCTTTCGATAAACCCCCACGACGAAGAGCGCCCGAGCATGGGGAAATAAGGCTATATTATCGTTGCTGTCCTTGGCCGCCGCTTATCAGGCGGCAGCGGGCGATGGAGGCCGCGAGGGCTGGGTCGAGGTCGGGGTAGGCGGAGAGTATTTCGCCGGATAGTCTCTCCAGCGCCGTTGCGTCTATTTTGACCGGCGTGATCCGTCTCGCGCGCTGGGCGGGCATGACGGTGGCTTGGTGCGTTGTTTTGCGGCCTGGCTCGATTTTAATGTCGCTCAGATCCAGCCAGGTGTTGTCACGTATCGCCGCGATGATCTGCCTTTTTTTGAAGTTCATGTCCTGAAGCGCCAGCTGTCCTTCGACGGCCACGACCAAAACGCCGTCCTCGTAGGCCGTGGGGCGGCTGCGCAGGGCTAGCGCGGGGCCCACGATCCTGTGCCATTCGCGTTCTATGGCGGCCAGCGCGGCGCAGGCGCGCAACATCGGCGACCCGATGCCGAGGGCGCTGTATATCGGGTGCCTACCACCCGGCCTTTTCAGCAAGGCAGATCCCTGCCGGCGGCGCCGGCGCGGCCCCCGTCGGAGAGCCTTCTGGCGCGTTCTATCGCCACCTGCACGAGTTGCAGGTCCACGTTGTTCACGCCGGGGATCCTCGACGCCTGTCCAAGCGTCCTCGGGCATACGCGGGACAGCTTCTCGGATGCCTCCGCGGACAGGCCGGGGATTTCCCCGTACTCCATCCCGTCCGGGATCCTGAGCCTCTCCATGGACGACAGCCTCCTGACACGCCCAGCCTCGCGCCTCGCGTAACCTGCGTACTTAGCCTCTATCTCTATCTTCGCGCCCAGGTCGGCCGAGAGGTCGGAGTCTATGAGCTTCAAGAGCCCGTCCCACGATATCTCCGGCCTCAGCAGCAGATCCATGGCGAAGGCCGGCTCGGCGAGCGGAGAGGACCCCATTTCGCGCAGTATGGCGTTCGTCCTGTCGCAGGCCGGCACCCTGATCGCCGCGAGCCGTTCCCGCTCCTGTTCGATTGCCCGCTTCCTGGCCTCAAAGGCCGCCCATCTGTCCGCGCTTAGGAGCCCGATCTCCATGCCTACGCGGCAGAGCCGGTCGTCAGCGTTGTCGTGCCGCATCAGGAGCCTGTGCTCGCACCGGCTCGGCAGCATCCTGTACGGCTCGTCCGTCCCGCGCGTCGTTAGGTCGTCTATCAGCACGCCGATATATGCCTGGTCGCGGCCCAGAACGAGCGGCCCCTGCCCGCGAAGCGACAGCGCCGCGTTTATCCCGGCCATCAGGCCAAGCGCGGCGGCCTCCTCGTAACCTGACGTCCCGCATATCTGGCCGGCGCAGTACAGCCCCCTGACGCTCCTCGTCTCCAGCCACGGCTCGAGCTGTTCCGGGCTCACGTAGTCGTACTCTATCCCGTACCCGGGGCGGATCATGAGCGCCCGCTCGCAGCCGGGCAGCGTGTGTATCATCTCGATCTGGACGTCAGGGGGGCTAGTCGTCGAGAAATTCTGCATGTAGACCTCCCTGCTCTCCCTCCCGACTGGCTCCAGGAAGATGGGGTGCGACTCCTTGTCCGGGAACTTCAGGATCTTGTCGTCAATGGACGGGCAGTACCGCGGCCCCGCCGTGTCCAGCTTTTTCGTGGCGAGGGGGCTGCGTCCGAGCGCTGCCTTCAAAATATCGTGGGTCCTGGCGGACGTCCTGGTCTGAGCGCAGAAATAGCCCCTGTGGAGCTTCTTCGGCCCCCAGTGGGAGAAGGCCGCCGGAGACGGGTCGCTGGGCTGTAGCGGCAGGGAGTCCCAGTCTACGCTGTGGCGGCATATGCGGGGCGTCGTGTCCGTGCGGAAGCGCCTCAGCTCGATCCCCGTACGCGCGAGCGACTCGGATATCTCCGGGGACGGCACCTGTCCCAGCGGGCCGGAGGGGAAGCTCGTCATGCCCATGTGGACGACCCCCCTCATGTACGTGCCGGACGCCAGGATCACGCGCGATGCGCTGAACTTTTCGCCGGCGCGCGTGACGACCCCGCAGGCGCGCCCGGCATCCACGACGATCTCCGAGGCCATCCCCTGGTAGACGAAGAGGCCCGGTACCTCTGCCAATACCCGCGAGTAGCGCGAGGCGTAGTCCTTCAGGTCGCACTGCGCGCGGAGCGTCCGCACGGCGAACCCCTTGGACGTGTTCAGCCACCTCAGATGGAGCGTCGCGAAATCGGCAGCGAGCGCCTGTTCGCCGCCCAAGGCGTCCAGCTCGCGGACGAGGTTTCCCTTCGCAGGGCCCCCTATGGCCGGGTTGCAGGGCATGAGCGCCGTGTTGTCGATGTTGTGGTTCAAGAGGAGCGCGCGAAAGCCCAGGCGGGAAACGGCCAGCGCGGCCTCGCACCCAGAATGGCCTCCGCCTATAATTATTACGTCGAAGTCTCTGTTCCTATTCATGTGAAGTATTATACTACGTGTTATGGTAAAATTACTAAGAGACAGACCAATAGGCATTCTCGGCTGTGCATGACATATATGCCTTTTCGAATGGGGGAGAGAATTTTGCTTGATTTGAGCTCGCTGAACCAGATGCAACTGGACGCCATCAGGGAAATCGGCAATATCGGCGCAGGGCACGCCGCCACGGCCATTTCTGAGATGCTTGGCTGCGTGGTCGAGATAGACGTGCCAAAGGCGGAGCTTGTCTCCATATATGAGCTGGACAGCTACTATGACGACCCTAGCGCGGGCTACGCCGCCGTCTTTGCCTCCTCGGACAACGACAAGCCGTTCAACTTCATGCTCCTGATAAAGGAAGCGGACGTGAGCAAGATCGTCGGGATGCTCGTGGCAAAGCAGTTCGGGATGCAAATGGACGTCTCGGCCATGCCGAGCGACATGATCGAAAGCGCCCTGGGAGAGACCGGCAACATCCTGCTGGGTTCTTTTTTGAACTCCGTAAACGGCTTGCTCGGCCTGTCCAGCGGGATAACCCCGCCAAGCGTCACCCACGACACGCTGGGCGCCATCCTGAGCTTCGTTTCGGCGATGTTCGGGCAGCACGGCGACACGGCGCTCGTCACGAAGACGCAGCTCAACGTCCTGCCTACGGAGCAGGGGCAGTCCGAGTCAATCGACGCGAACATCCTCATGGCGACCGAGCCAGACGCCCTGGAAATGCTGCTCTCTAAACTCGGGGTAATCTAGGGGGAGACGCTGGGCGTATTATAGTGCTGGGGTTGGCCTTTGTTCCCCTTCAGGCCCTCGCAGAGGATCGTGTCCTGCTGGCGCTTGAATACGGTGATGAACGTGCTGAAACACTCTACCTCGTGAGCATCGATCAGGGACTGCCTCGCGCGGGACCCATCCTCTATCCGGTGCATCTCAAAACACCGTTCGAGGGCCTCCGTGAAGCGCGTGAGCTGTGTTTCGCAGAAGACGACCGCGGCGGGCGTGTCGCATGGCAGATGCCGGATGGTCTCCAGCACCAGGTCGGCGAAATCACATATCTCGTAGATCTTCTCGCGCAGCGCGGGCTTGCGGACTAAAGCGGCCATGGAGCGGACGGCGCCGACCTTCGTCGAACCCTCGAACGCGGTAGGGGATTCCCTGCGCGGATACTCCTTGGGTATCTTGGACTTCGCTTCCCGTTTCACGAGCGCCAGGCTCTGCGCCTCGTTCCACTGTTCGCGCAGCCGTGCCTCGGCGGCGTTTTGCAGCTTCATCCTGTTGTACACGAGCGCCAGCGGCAAGAAGACGAGTATCAGGGCGGCCATGTACACGGGGATACGGTCGTCCGGGCTGAAGAAATCAGAAAACCCCAGAAGTACGCCGGAACCGAATAACAACACTGCCAAAAGCTTATTCATTGTCGCCCACCAACCTCCAACGACTTAGCGCTGTCCTCAAAGGTTATTCTATGCAATATATTTGTTTGTGGCAAGGCAAAATCACCCCGCAAGCGGTATGTAAATCGCGTCTTTTCATTCCGCGGCGTCTGTGCCTAACCCCACGGCCACCCTGGCGCGGCGCCCAGAAAATAACTGAGCCGCCGCACGAGGGCGTTTCCGAAAAAGAGGACCGCTACGCTGCCAGACGCCAGGAACGGCCCCAGCGGTATGGCGTCTTTGCGCTTCAGCTTCTTTGCGGCCAGGAGGGGCAGGACGATCACGCCGCCGATCATGAAGCCCACATAGAGGCTGAGGGCGCTGTAACGCCAGCCGACGGCGCCGCCTATGCCCAGCATGAGCATCGCGTCGCCCCAGCCCATCCCGCCGCGGCTTACCAGGATGATCATCGCTATGAAGCCGAAGCCGATCAGCGCGCCCAGCGCGCCGTCGAAGATGGCGGGCCAGCCGGCCGGGATCCTCATCAGGATGCCCAGCGCGCCCAGCGCAACGGCCCATACGTCGTAAATGTATCCGATCTCTATGTCCGTAAGGGAGTTGAAAAGCGAGAACCAGAACACGGCGAGCGAGAAGGCGAGCGCGGGCGACAGGCCCCATCGGGCGAAGAGAGCGGCGGTGCCTACGGCTGAGATGACCTCGGCCGCGAAGTGCCTGCGCGATATCGATTCCCCGCAGTAGCGGCACCTGCCGCGCAGGAAAATGAACGAGAGTATGGGGATCAGGTCAATCGTCTGGAGCGTCTTCCCGCATTTGTCGCAAGAGGAGCGCTCACCGCCCCACCACTTTTTATCGGCTACGGTCCGCATCGCGGTGGCGTTTATGAACGACCCGGCGCAAGAGCCGGCCGCTAGCGAAAAGAGTATTGATATTATGAACTGAATCTGAGAATATATATCAGGTGCCAAATCAAACACCCCTCGGGAGGAGATTATTTTGCCGATCATTCAAGTACACCTGCTGCAAGGGCGTTCCAGGGACGCCAAGCGCAGGTTCGCCCGTGAAGCCACTGAGCTGGTCTGCCGTTGTCTCGACGTGAAGCCCGAACAGGTCCGCATAATATTCAGCGAGATGGAGCGCGAAGACTACGCCATTTCCGGAGTCTTAGCCGCTGACTGGGACAAAACGGCAGACAACTGAGCCAACAGTCCTCCTACTATTATAACATAAATTCAATAAATTTCCCTGAACCGCCTGTGCTGGGCAAGCCATTGGCCGGGGGCCTCTAGGATCATACGCTCTATGGACTCGTTGACCAGAGTCGTGATCCGGAGGATCGTCTCGTCCCGCGTGGCGCACTTTTCCCAAGCGATCGGCTGGGCGATCCTTATCCTGTGGCGGAACGGCGCCACGCGCCTGGAGAATATGGGGACGAGCGGGCGGCCCGTCAGCCAGGCGAAAAAGGCCGGGCCCTGCGGCGTGGAGGTCCGGACGCCGAAAAAAGGCGCCTTGATGCCCTTGCTGCCCCCATGCTGATCCGGCAGTATCCCGAGGAACTCACCTCTTTTCAAGACCTGCGCCGCGCTCGTCATGGATGCCGTCTTTGGCAGGCTGCGCACCCCCGCCCGGGATCGCATGTCCCCGATAAGACCGCGCTCTCCCTCGTCTCGGGGTTCTCGGACTATCGCCGTCAGCTTGTAGCCCCTCTGTGCCAGCCACGCGGCGGTTATCTCCCAGTTGCCGACGTGTCCGGTGATCAGGATCGCACCCTTGCCGACGAGGCCGTCCAGAATCTCGCCCCCCTGCGAATCAACCCACTCAAGGATCTGGGACGGTTCTCGCTGGAGGGCTAAAAATTCCGTGCCAGTCCAGACTATGTGTGCGTAGGTCTCGCTTACGAGGCGCTCTATCTCTTCGGGGGGCGCTTCCGGCAGGGCGATGCTCAGGTTTTTCCGGGCTGTGGCCCTGCGCGGCCCCGCGAGTTTCAAGAGGGGCGTCAGGACTGCCGCCGTGAGGCGGGAACTCGCGCCAGGCCTGAGCGCCCCAGCCAAGGCCCTTGCCAGCCAGGCCAGCTTCATCGGTGCCAGACGTGTCGGGCTGTCACCGCAGGGCGGATTCCGGGCGAGGGCGGTTGAAGCGCAGGAGGCGGAAGTCCTTCTTGCCCACGCGAACCTGCGCGTAACCGCCGGGGAGGAGGTCGGCCGACTCGATCTGCCTTCCCTGGTCATCCTGCCTTAGGCCGTTCAGATAAACCCCGCCCTCCCGCAGCTTGCGCCGTGCCTCGCCCTTGGAGGCCGCGCCGCCTGACGCCACGAGGCCGTCGATGAGGGGGAAGGGCAGGGGCGACAGGACGTCCGCCGTGGGGATCTCCGCCGCGAGCGTGTCGAGCAGTTCCTCCGTCGCGGATCGCACGTCGCTTTCGCCGAAGAGCACCCTGCTCGCCCCGCGCACCCGCTCTGCGGTCTGGGCCCCGTGCACTCGGGCGGTCATCTCCCACGCGAGGCTCTTCTGGGCCTCCCTCAGCTCGGGGCGGCGCTGGTGTCCCTCGGCTATCGCCGCTATATCGTCCAGCCCGGCGAAGGAGTATATTCTGTGCAGCCGCTCGATGTCGCGGTCGTCGGTGTTTATCCAGAACTGGTAAAACTTGTAGGGGCTCGTCTTTTCAGGGTCGAGGTAGACCGCGCCCTCCTCCGATTTGCCGAATTTCTGGCCGTTCGCGGCAAGAAGGAGCGAGAAGGTGATGCCGTACCCCTGCCCGCCGCTGCGCTTGCGTATGAGGTCGATGCCGCCGATTATGTTGACCTGCTGATCGTTGCCGCCCATCTGGAGGGAACAGCCGAGGGCGTTGTACATGTGGTCGAAGTCGTGCGCTTGCAGGAGCAGGTACGACAGTTCAGTGTACGTGATCGTCTTCTCCGGGTCGTCTATCCTGCTCCGCACGTAGTCGCGGTTGATGAGGAAGCTCACGGGGAAATATTTCCCCGTGTCACGCAGGAATTCTATGAAGTTGATCTTGGACAGCCAGTCGTAGTTGTTCGCCATGATGGCGGAGCAGGGGCCGCAGTCGAAGTCGAGGAAGAGCTCGAGCTGGTGCTTGATGCGCCCCACGTTGTACTCCACCTGCTCGGGCGACAGGAGCTGCCGCTCCTTCGTCTTGCCGGAGGGATCGCCAATCAGCCCAGTACCGCCGCCGGCCAAGGCTATCGGGCGGTGCCCCGTCCTCTGGAGCCACGCAAGGCCCATGATGGGCACCATGTTGCCGACGTGAAGGCTGTCGGCGCTCGGGTCGAAACCGACGTACCCGGTCACGGCCTCGCTTTCCATCTTCCTTCCGAGTTCCTCCGGATGGCTGCACCACTCCACGAAGCCGCGCTTGGACATTATCTCGTAAAAATTCTGAGGCATCCGCTACTCTCCTTAATCCATGTTAATTTATTTGACTATCGAGTTTTGCCATGTAATCGCCTAAGACGCGGGGCTGGCGTAGGTTTAATACCAGTACGCGCGCCCTTGGTATGGCGCGTCGCACAGCACCAGGACGGAAGCCAGCTTGGCGAGCGCCTGTCGGAGCTCTTCCGTCTCGCGCGCGTCGTCGCCGTTCTCCTGCCCCTCGTCCTCGTACAAAAGCGCGTTCACCGACGACATCTCCGACAGGGACGCGCCCAGTCTCGGCAGATCCACGAAAAACCACCCTACGGCCGCGCTCTCGCGGGCCAGGAGGCTCTTTACATTTGAGTCCCTCTGGGCGTCCGGGGAAAAGAGCCCTATCACGGCACCGTCGTCGTTCGCCGCGGCCATGACGGAGAACGGCAGATCCGTGGCGCCGCCCACGGAATAGCCGGGCACGGGCCTCGGCGCGGCGCCCATGAACGTCTCGCTCCAGAAACGCTCTACCAGCTTGTGGGCGGCCTTGCCCCGCCCTGCTATGTCAAGGGCTATGCCGGGCAGGTCGAACCAGAGCACCTGCGTCCGGCCCCCCAGGGACAGCACGGCGGGGCCGGAAAGTATGCGACGGGCATCAGAGGGCTTGAGGCCCGTCTGCGACAGGTACGCGGCTGCGGCTCTGATCGCAGCCGGATAGCGGGACGCCGTCTTTTCGTTTTTGCCAGGGTCAGGGAGATTGACGCCCAGCGCCGCTATCAATGGGGATGGCATGAAAAAGTCCCTGCCGCTCCAGTCGTATCCCTTAAGCCCCTCCGTGAAGGACGCGTCCACGTACTCCTCTAGCCCCCGAATCTGCCACCTGGCCTCCGTAGCTGGCCGCGAGCCTTCCTGCGGGAAGCCGGATGAGCGCCATGCCGCTTCCAGCGTGAGCTGGCTCTTTCGCCCTTCCGTGTCCTCCGCGCCGGAGACGACCCCGCCGATGACGCCTCCGTCGACAATGAGCATGTGAGCCCCCCACGACCTCTCCACCCGCCACCTGTGGTCGATGCCAGGCAGGGTTTTCGAGCGTATGTCGCGAATCCTCGATATGTCCGATTTCGTGTCGGCGAAGAACGCGACGTTCCCGGATAGTTCGACGTAAAGTGGCCCGTGGGCGTTAAGCGAGCTTATCTGCATCACACCGTCCGCGTCTTTCGTCACCTGCGGCATGACGAAGCGCTCCTCCCACGCCGGCGGCATGGCGCCCTTTGAAAGATGAGCCATCTCGCTGCTTTTAAGCGTAAGGACACCGTAGGACGAAAGCCCTGAATCGCGCTCCGTCACGACCAACGCGCTTTTAGCCGCCGCCTCTATGGCTGGGATCATCAGGGATATAGGCCCTGCGCCGCCGGGGGAGATGGTGGCGCTGTAAGCCAGCGCGTCGAAGGCGGCCGAAGGGAACTCGCCCCCCGCCGCCTCGACCATGATGAGCGGCGCGCCATCCTCCGGGCGCGGCAGGGACGCCAAAAGATCCGGTCGTCTTGAGCCGCCGAACCTCACGACAGCCGCTGCGGCAACGACTATCGCCACGGCTGCCAGGACAATCAGCCATTTCCGTGCGCCGTCTAGCCTCACGCCCCGGATAGAAAAACCCTCGCTCATAATCCGCCCCCGGGCTGACTTGCGGACATTCCACAAAAAACGGCGTCACTGACAGGCATAATAAAGCCTCCTCAAACGTTATAAAGAGAAGTATAGGTCGTTACAGTTTTTTTTCAACGGGAAAATGCGGTACGCCAACCCAGAAATCTTCAACATTTTGACAGTCCGGCCGCCTACGGGATTAACCCCCTTATGCATGTACCCTCACCCGGGTAGGAGATGACCTTGAGCCGTCCGCCCACGATCTCCATTCGCTCTTCCATGTTAGACAGGCCGCGGTGCCCTTCGACGCGGAGTTCCGCCGTGCCGCTCTTGTACGTGTCGAAGCCGTGCCCGTCGTCCTGGATGACCAGTTCGTAGCCCTTTTCATCCCGCCTCACGTCGACCCAGATATTCTTTGCCTCTCCGTGGCGCACCGAGTTCGTGACGGCTTCCTGGACGACGCGGAAGAAGGAGAGGGTGATCGACTCCGAGAACTCCGCCTCCTCGTCTATGTCGAGGAATATCTGAACGCCGTACTGCAAAGCCTGGCGCTCCGTCAGCTCGGTGAGTGCCTGCTGGAGCCCCAGCTCGAGCCACGGCGGGTTCAGGAAGTCGCAGAGGCCCCGCATCTCCCGCACGGTCGCCATCGCTATCTTCTCCGCGAGATCCAGCTCCCGCGCCGTGTCCTCCGGCTTGTTGTCTGGCAGCTTGGCCAGGTGGATGCGCTGTATGAGAGCCGTCACGTCCTGGAGCGGGCCGTCGTGGATGTCCCGCGATATCTTCGTTCGCTCCGACTCGGCGACGGAGACCATGTCGTTCATGCAGGTCTTGATGATGGACACCCTGTTCACGGCGTCCTGCGCGACGCGCGTGAAGGACGAGCGCAGTTTGCGGAGCTCGAAGAACGCGTCCTCGCCGCTCTCCGGGGGCAGCTCTTCCCCCCACTTCAGCGTGGACATCTCCTGCTCCAGCTTTTCAAGGGGCTTTAGGACGAGCTTCCATAGCTTCCATATCGAGACGGCGCCCCAAATGCCCATGAAGCCGGCGAGGTAAGGCCAGATATTGTAGAAGCGCACCGTGGATTGCGGCACGTCATGCCAGGATATCGCCCCGACGACGGTATACTTGCCGAAAAAGGCGGGGTAGGCGCAGACGGTGAACCGTTCGCCGCTGTCGCTGTAAAGGGATTTCGCAATGCCCACGGGGAGTCGGCCGCCGTTCGTCTCTATCAGGTCCATGAGGCTGGACGAACCGTAGAGGAACGCGCCATCCGAACCCATGACGAGCACCGACCCTGGGATGCGTCCCAAGGTCATATAAGTGTGCAGCCCCGAGAAGTGCTTGCCGTCGCCGCTCGTGACCCCAAGCCCTCGGAGGAAGCTGTCGCCGCCCCTTTCGACGCGGGCGACCATGATTTCAGTGAAGTTCTCGACATAAGACCTCGCCAGCGTCTCCATATTTTCATGGGAGTACACGAGATCCACCGCCGCGAGCAGCATGATGCCTATAGGCGGCATACAGACTGACAAAGCCAGGTAAAAGAGCCGGCTTTTTTGTTTCAAAGGAACTGTTCCCCCCCGGTCTTATTTAGTCGAGCAGTTCCTCCAGCATGACGACCCCGTATTTCAGCGCGAGGAGCATGGATTCCGTCTTGTTGCGCGCGCCCAGCTTGTCGTATATGGACGCCAGGTGCGTCTGTACAGTCCTCTCGCTGATGAAGAGCTGTGTGGCGATTTCCTTTCCGGAGAGCCCCTTCGCCGCCAGGAGCAGGACCTCCCTCTCCCGTGCCGAGATCGGCTCCGGCGTCAGGCTCTCCCCCTCCTCCACGGTGCTGGCGACCTCGCTGTCGAGGTACAAGCCCCCTCTGGCCACTATGCGGATGGCCCGGGCGAGCGTGTCGGCCGTCGATGATTTGAGGACGTATCCCCTGGCGCCGGCACGGAGGGACGAGAGGACATACTGCTGCGCGTCATAGCTCGTCAGCATCAGCGGTATTACCGGTAAGCCCTCTTCCTTGATCTTCCTCGTTATGGAGACGCCGTCGAGGCCGGGCATACGGATGTCCAGCAGCGCGACCTGTGGCGTCAGCTCCTTGATGCCGTTCCAGGCGGATTCACCGTCGGCGTACTCCCCGACTACGTTGAAATCCTGCTCCTTGGCTAGGTAGGCCATTAGGCCGGCTCGGGTGAGCGGGTGGTCATCAGCGAGAATGAGATTGATCGACATAATTGGTAACCTCCTCAAGAAATACGTACCGCAGATACCGACACCGATATGTTATATGTTATCTAAGTTATGCGTCTGTGCCAAGCCCTATTTCCCTTTCGATGGGTTTTAATGCGGCGATCGTGTTTTCGATGAGCCATTCGAGCGGCTCGCCCATTATTTTGGCGCCGCGCTCTATCACCTCTCTGTCGACGCCGCGCGCGAAGGCCTTGTCCTTCCATTTTTTCTTGACGGATTTCACCTCAAGGCCCCGGAAAGATTTGCCAGGCCGCACGAGGGCCACGGCGGTCACGAACCCAGTGAGCTCGTCTACAGCGAACAGCGTCTTCTCCATCATCGATATGGGTTCCACCCCGGAAAAGTCCCACCCGTGGGCCAGGACGGCGCGGATAAATTCCTCGTCGTACCCGGCCTCGCGCAGCATCTCGCCGCCCTTTACCGGGTGCCCGTTCTCCACGGACTGCGTCGTCTCCCAGTCGATGTCGTGAAGGAGGCCCACCCTGCCCCACAGCTCCTCGTCCTCCCCGTAGTGGCGGGCGAAGTGCCTCATGGCCGCCTCCACGGAGAGCGCGTGCTTGAAATACGTGTCGTCCTTGTTGTGCTCCTTGAAGAACTCGACGGACTCGTCCCGCGAAAATTTCATGCCAATATGCGCCCCCTAAATGTCCAAGTTGCGAACCTCCCTGGCGTGAGTCTCTATGAACTCGCGCCGAGGCTCCACCGCGTCGCCCATCAGTATCCCGAACAGCTCGTCCGCCAGCACGGCGTCCTCCACCTGAACCTTGAGGGTTATCCGGTTCTCAGGGTCCATCGTCGTGTCCCAGAGCTGGTCGGGGTTCATCTCGCCCAACCCCTTGTAACGCTGGACATGGACATTTTTCGACTCCTTGCCGGCCGTGGCCTCCTTCAGCTCCTTGTCAGAGTAGCAGTAGCGGTTTTTCTTGCCCTCCTGGATGCGGTAGAGCGGCGGCTGTGCCACGAACAGATGCCCGTTCTCGATGATCTGGGGCATGTAGCGATAGAAGAGCGTCAAGAGGAGCGTCCTTATGTGGGCGCCGTCCACGTCCGCGTCAGCCATTAGGAAAATTTTATGGTAGCGCAGCCTTGACGGGTCGAAGTCATCGCCTATGCCACACCCCAGCGCCTGTATGATCGTGCGGATCACGTCGTTGGAGAGGATCTTGTCGAGCCTCGCCTTCTCCACGTTCAGGATTTTCCCCCGGAGCGGGAGGATCGCCTGGAAGCTCCGATCCCTGCCCTGCTTGGCGCTGCCGCCTGCGCTGTCCCCCTCGACGATGTACAGCTCGCTCTCGGCCGGGTCCCTGTTCGAGCAGTCGGCGAGCTTGCCTGGGAGCTCCAGCTTGTTCATCGCCGATCCGCGCCTCACCAGGTCGCGGGCCTTGCGGGCGGCTTCCCTCGCCTGGCGGGCCCTGATGGCCTTGTCCACTATCGGCTTTAAGATCTCGGGCTGCTCCTCGAACGCTATCTTCAGCCCCTCGTATACCGCCGAGTCCACGATGCCCTTGACGTCGCCGTTGCCCAGCTTTGTCTTCGTCTGGCCCTCGAACTGCGGTTCGAGCAGCTTGACCGATATGATGGCGGTGAGGCCCTCCTTCAGGTCGTCGCCTGTGAAGTTGGCGTCCTTCTCCTTCAACAGCTTGGCCTTGCGGCTCTCGTCGTTTATCGCCCTCGTCAGCGCCGTCCGGAAGCCGGAGACGTGCGTCCCGCCCTCCACGGTGTTGATCAGGTTCGCGAACGCGAAGATCCTTTCTATATAAGTGTCGTTGTACTGGATGGCTACCTCGACGCTCGTCCCGTCCTTGCCGCCCTTTATGCAGATAGGCGGTTTGAAGATCGTCTCCTTGCCCCTGTTCAGGTACTCGGCGAACGAGCGCAGCCCGCCCTCGTAGCAGTACGTCTTTATCTGCGCCGCATTGCCCTCGCTGTCGGGCCGCTGGTCGTGAAACGTGATGGCAATCCCAGGGTTGAGGAACGCGAGTTCGCGCAGACGGCCCTTTAAGGTGTCGGCGGAGTATTCGAGCGTGGAGAATATCTCCTCGTCCGCCATGAAGCGGACATAGGTGCCGTGGGATGACGAGTCGCCGGCCCTGGTGAGCTCCGTCACCGGCACTCCGCGCTCGTAGCGCTGGGCATACAGGCTGCCGTCGCGGTGAATACAGAGCTCCAGCCAGCTCGAAAGCGCGTTCACGACAGACACGCCGACGCCGTGGAGGCCGCCGGACACCTGGTAAGCGCCCTTGTCAAACTTGCCCCCCGCGTGCAGGACCGTCATGACGACCTCCGCGGCGGACTTGCCAGCGCCCTCGTGGTACTCCGTCGGTATCCCCCGGCCGTTGTCCAGCACGGAAACGCTGCCGTCCGGGTGGATCGTGACGTCTATCCTGTCGGCGAAGCCGGCCAGGCTCTCGTCGATGGAGTTGTCGACCACCTCATAGACGAGGTGGTGCAGCCCCCTGGCGCCCTGATCGCCGATGTACATGCCCGGGCGTTTGCGGACCGCCTCAAGGCCCTCCAGCACCTGTATGTCCTTCGCGCCGTACTCAGCGTTCGCGGGAACGCCGTTTAAGGCGTTATTCGTGTATTCGAGCGCCCCGTCCGATGAATCGGGCATAGTTATCTCGGCTCCTTCCGTAAGCAGTCTTTCCAAAATTTTTCGCTTCTCCTGCGCAGCGTGAGAGGAGTGAACCCTGTGGCTTGCACTGTGTTGTCCCGTTTCAGGATCGCGGTCTCGCCATCCCCGCGTATGAGTGCCGTCACACTGTCAAGCAGGACGATGTCGTCCTCTTCAAGAAGCAAAAACACAGCCTTCACCCCCTATTATACCATCCACGCGAGGCGGAAAACAGTTATTCGCCACCCAGATCCCTCAACACATCCGACATTATAGCAGAACCAGGGCGGAGGGGTTCAACCTGGCGCAAGGGCGCCGTTCTGGGGCAGCTTTGCGCGGCAGGGACGCACTATTGTCGCGATCCGCCATAACCGTTGTCACTTATATAATACATCTCCATGATTAAATTGTTACTACTTTATATTTGCAAAACGAGCAAGGCCCAGTAAAATATGATGTATTGTGGAAGAATAACTTCCAAAACAATAAGAAAGTAGGAGTGGTAGAAGTGATCAAAGCAAGAAAAAAATTCTTGCCGTTAGCGGCAGGAATAGCTCTCGCCGCCCTGTCCGGCACGGCTTGGGCAGGGGTAACGAAAGGCGTGCTGAACAGCGAGAACGCCAAAGTGGATCTTTCAGACATAAGCAGTTACGAAGGCTCCGCTGAAAAACCCGTGATCTTGCATGGCAAGACAGCGTACTTGACTAACGACCTCATTCTGGGTGACGTCGACGACAAAATTACAGGCTATGCTCAACAGCCGCTCAACATCGCAACCGAAAGCGCTGCCGGTGGCGCCATATTGGTCAAGGATGGGCAGACGCTCAATATCATCCCAGATGCCGGCGAAAAGAAAAAGGTGAGCGGCAGATCCCCAAATAAAACGTCAGGCTCGCTCCGCCTCTTCGGCAACGGCACGACGAATCTCAGCGGCGACTCGAACAGCTACTCCAACACGTTCCTCCAGAGCGGCAGGCTGAACGTCGCCAGCCCGGGGGCGCTCGGGGGCAGCAAGGTCACCCTTGCCGGCGGCTCGTCGTTTGGCATCGTGGGCGGCGCTGGCGAGCTCGACCTCAGCGGCGTGAGCATCGAATTGACGAGGTACGACCCGGGCAACAAACCGGCAAAGAGCGTGACGTTTGACACAGGCACGAAGACGTCCAACGCCATCAAGGTGGGCTCTCTCAGGCAAACCGAGCGATACAACAAGGGTGCCGGAGGAGAGGCTGACATAGAGCTGATCAAGGATGGCCAGGGCACGCTGTTGATTACCGGCGTGACGAATCATTCCGGCGGGGCCTTGGTCAACGCCGGGACGCTGGAACTAAGCGCGGCGCCGGCGAAAACCCAGGTCATCGAGATAAGAGGCGACGCTGCCCTGGCCTCGAACGTCGCATTGCTCCCCAGTATCACGGTCAAGCCTCATTCTGGCGCGATCTTGAGCGTACCGACGGTCAAGGCCTCCGCGTCGCTCACCTCCAGCAACGCCGACAGCGCCGCGTTGACATTAGCCGGCATCGACAAGTCCGCGCTGGGATCCGCGCCGTTTCGTCTCAAGGCAAATCTCGACGGTCTCACGAACGCCGATAAGACAGATCAGGATGTCTATTACGTTAAGCTCCTGAACAGCCCGTCGCACGGCCTCGCCGCGAAGGACGTCACCATAGAGGCTGGGGTTCCTGACTCATTCTCCCTGTATGTCTACTCCGTCGAAACCTTCGTCGACCAGGACAACGTATACGCGCTGCTCAGGAAGGGCGAGGACGCGTACACAGGCACCCTTGACGTGTCCATTTTCGGACGCTCGCAGCAGGGCAGCGTCATCACCGTGGCGGTCGCAACCAAGTCCGGCAAAGCCTTCGCCTCGTCAGCAGGTTTCAAGTACAGATTCGTCGACGCGGATGGCTACCCCGCGAACGACCCTCTCCGGGACGCCATCTTTGCAGCGGCGGGAGTTCAGTATAATCAGTCACGCACGAAGGCCAGCTTCCAGATCGACCTGAGTCGCTTGAAGGACGAAAAAGGCGTGCCTCATGTGCTCATTCCGGGCAGGCGCTATGAGATCGCGGTCGAGGGCACGGGCGGCGCCAGCGGAAGCATGGGGGCGTCTGTCGTTCCGGTGAATTCGGGTGGCGAGGCCTTATGGCGCGACTATGGCAAGTACGTCGTGACTATCAAGGACGATGTGATCGTGGACTCCATGGCCAGTACCATCAAGCCAAGCGTCATCCTGCATCTCGCAGGCGAATCGAAACCGCACCCGTCCGCTGATTTGATTCCCCTTTATTTCACCCTGTGCGACGCCTTCGGTGATCCCGTCAGGATAAACGGGAAAGCGCCGGAAACGATCCGTGCCCTCAGCGAACATGGCGTCGCCACCGCGACCTTTAAAGATGTCCCGCCCGGCCGTTACGTCGTCAGGGTGTCGTCGTCTGAATTCCAGACCGTCAAGTATTCTGGAGAGGTCGTCATGCCTGGATCCGGCGGCGGTGGCGGCGGGTGCGACGCTGGCGCGGGCATCTTCGGCCTCCTGGCCGCGACCGGCGCCGCAGCCCTCATCCGCAGGAAGGGCTAAAACCAACCTCTAGCCCACAACCGGATTTTCTGCAAGCGAGAGGGGCCGCCGGGCCCCTCTCGCGCGTTCTCGCCGCATCCGTCACGCGCCAGGCTCATGTTTGACGACTGCCACGTTCAACAAAAAACAAACGCGGCCGCCCTTGGCTCATTTTCGTATGTATTCACAGGAGCGGTGGTTTTCTGATACAATTCACGTCACTGATGCTCTCGTAGGGCAGGTGCATTTTAAAACTTTGGCGGAGGATGATTTTCGGTGAAATTCTTTTACGCAGTGTTGTTGTCCTTTATCTTCGCGTGTCTTGTTTTGTCGCAGGGCCTTTTCGCTGCCACAGCACAGGCGGCCGACAAGAAACCCAAGCGCCCGGTGGCGCACTTTGAAACGACGATGGGCGATTTCAAGGTCGAGCTCTTCTATGACCTCGCCCCGAAGACGTGCCGCAACTTTATGGACCTGGCAGACAAGAAATTTTATGACGGCGTAATTTTCCACAGGGTCATCGACGGATTCATGATCCAGGGCGGCGACCCGACCGGCACTGGCAGGGGTGGCCCCGGCTACGCCATCCCTGACGAATTCGGCCCGGGCCTCAAGCACGACGCGCCCGGGATCCTCTCGATGGCTAACGCCGGCCCTGACACGGGCGGCTCGCAGTTCTTCATCACGCTGGCACCGACGCCGTGGCTCGACGGCAAACACGCGATCTTCGGCAAGGTGACGGACGGGATGGACGTGGTGGAGGCTATAGGAAAGGCCAAGACGGACGCCGGCGACAAGCCTGTGACGACGATCGTCATCAACAAGCTCTATGTCTCAGGAGATCCAGAAAAGAAGAACAAGAAGTAAAGCGTTGCGATGACGACCCGCTATAACGCGGTGGCAATTTTACGGTCGCGCTGCTTCGCAACCGCGACCGTAAAATTGCCCGTCTCTTCGGGCTTATCACGACAACTCAAAGATGATACCGTTCCCTGTCTAATTTCGATTCCAAATCAATTATAGTTCGTTTGATTTAGAATCAGAATTACCAGCCCCCTGCGGATTTTTGCGCTATGAAGTCCGTCGCGACCTTGTCCGCTTCTTCTTTCCCGCACAGTATCTCGACAAGACGGAGGGCGAAATACACCGTCGTCCCTGGCCCCTTCGACGTCGTAATGTTTCCGTCGGTCTCAACTATATCGTTACTTAGCACCGCGCCCTGGATCCACTCCTCCATGCCTGGGTAGATCAGAGCACGGCGGCCGCGCAACAGCCCGAGTTTCCCGAACACAGCCGGGGCAGCGCAGATGGCCGCGAGTTTGCCGCCGGTCTCGTTCTGGCGCTGGATCATCTTCAAAAGCCCTTCGTGATCGATGTACGCCGTCGTACCTCCTGGGATCACCAGCATATCGAACGAACTGCCAGAGACATCGCTGAACGCCCTGTCAGCCTGGATTGTTATCCCGCTCCGGCCCGTGACGCTCTTGCCCGCTTCAAGGGAGACGATCACCACATCAACACGGCCCCTCCGCAGAATGTCCGCCGTGCAGAGCGCCTCGGTCTCCTCAAATCCCGTTATAACGAACAGGGCGGCCTTCGCATCAGCCATATCCATACCACCGTTTTAAATCATCATTCGAAGCCGATCGTCTTCGTCCAGTCGCACATGGCCTTTACCTTCGCCTTCGCCGCCTCTAGCGTGTCGCCCGTAAAGGCAGGGTTGATCTTGGACGCTATCTCCGCCGCCATGTCTATGGTGCTGGCCGCGTTTGTCTCCCACTGCGGGTCGCCGCGAAAATCGCGGAGAATGTCATAGGTCAGCGTCCCTGGCTTGTCGGCAGTCAGGACATCGCCTATCGCCTTCTCTATCCGCTGGCCAGCTTCGTCCAGCCCGAGGTACTCGAGCATCATCTTTGACGTGAGCAGCATCGCGCAGGGGTTAACGCGGTACTTGTGCGCGTACTTGGGGACGGAGCCGCTGGACGGCTCGAATATGGCCGTCGTCTCGCCGATGTTGCCGCTCGGCGCGAAGCCCAGGCCTCCTGTCAGCTGGCTGGCCTCGTCGGAGAGGATGTCGCCGAAGACGTTGCTGGCGACCACGACGCTGTAGTCCTGCGGGTTCTTGATGAGCCACATGGCCGTGGCGTCCGCGTTTTCCTCGATGCCCTTGATGCCGTACTGCTCGTACTCCTTGGCTATTTCGAGAAAAATCCTCTTCATCATGCCATCCGTCTGACGGATCACGTTGGCCTTGTTCGAGCAGTGTACAGTCTTTCGCCCCACAGCCTTCGCATACTCGAAGGCAGCGCGGATTATGCGGCTGCACCCCTCATTGGAGAACACTCGCCACGACACGGCGACCTCCTTGCTCTTTTTGAAGCGCTCCATGCCAGGGTGCAGGTCGAACTGCTCCGGCGGCAGCGGGCAGAACTCCACAGCGGCGTAGAGATCCTCCGTGTTCTCGCGGAACATGACGATGTCTATTTTAGGGTCGCCCTTGAGCGGCGTGCCGACACCTGGCAGCGTCTTCGCCGGGCGCAGGTTGATGTAGAGGTCGAACAGCTGCCGCATCTGCAATATCGCCGACTTAAAGCCTTTAACGCCTGCCTTCGATGTGATGGCGGCCATGAGCGTGGCGTCGGTGTCGCGGATGGACTCTACCGTCTCCGGCGGCACGGTGTTGCATCTCGGATCCCCCTCGCCGAACTTGGCGACGGACTTCTCCCACATGCACCAGCCGAGGTCTGCGCGCACCCAGTCTATGGGGAGATCGAGAGCTTCCAGCACCAGAAGGGCGCCCTCCATCATGTCGAATCCAGAATCGTCGCCGGACATGTAACAGACTTTGTAGCGGTCTTTCTTTTCACGAACCTTCATGACGTCGCGAAACATACAATTACCTCCCAGCTATTATGGTGGCCGTCAGGCCTCAAAGACGCCGCTCTTGCCGTCCTTGGCCATGTACATCCCGGAAACGGCGCTGAAGCGGAGAACCAGCAGGTTCGGGTCATTCACGCCCTCCGGGAAGTGCTCCCTGAGGGCTTCTGCCCATACAAGCTCCCTGGAACCAGCGTCGTCTAACACCTCTACGCTGCCCCAGAGCCTGAATTCCGACATGTTGCGCGGCGAATAGCCGTACACTACGGCCTTGTCGCTGTGCGCCAGCTCGTCCACCTTGCTTGACCCTCGCGAGGTGGAAAACCAGAGCGTATTAACTCCCTCGGTCTTGACCGGCGCCATCGCCCTGAGGTTCGGGTGTCCATGACTGCCGTTTGTCGCAAGGAATACCGTCTTAGCACCCGACAAGAGTTTCAGTGCCTTTGCCATCGCGTCTTCCCGTGAGATCTCGTGCTCTTTCATGTATATCCCTCCATTATATGCGGTTCGATGAGGGAAATTCTAACACAATGGCAGAGTAAAAAAAACAAAATATAGGAAATAGCTGATTAAAAGCTCCTCAGGCCAGCCCCAGCGATTTTTTTACGTGGGGTATCAGGCCGCCGTCCGCCACGAGGCCCTGGACAAATTCCGGGTACGGGGGGAACTTTACGACCTGCCCGCCAGCTGATATCTCCCCTTTTTCGAAATCTACCTCTATCTCACTGCCGCTTTCCACGAGCCCCTGAACCTCGGAACTGATGATTATGGGCAGCCCCTCGTTCAGACAGTTGCGATAGTGGATCCGCGCGAAGCTCTTGGCGATGATCGCGCCCACTCCGCGCTCCTTGAGGCAGATGGCCGCCTGTTCCCGGCTGGAGCCGCAGCCCCAGTTTTTTCCGGCCACGATGATATCTCCGGGCTTCGCGTTCTTCGTGAACCCGGGGTCGAGATCCTCCAGCGCGTACTGCCCCATATCGGCTCGCTCCGACACGGTGTACGTGTATTTGCCTGGGAAGATGACATCCGTGTTCACGTCGTCGCCATACTTCCACACCCTGCCCTTGACCTTCATCTACAGCACCTCCCTCGGATCGCTGATCTTGCCCGCGAGGGCGCTGGCAGCTACCGTATAGGGGCTCGCCAGGAATATGAAGCTGTCCTTGTTCCCCATGCGCCCCTTGAAGTTGCGGTTTGCCGTGCTGACGCAGGTCTCGCCCGGCGCCAGGGTCCCCATGTGCGCGCCGAGGCACGGGCCGCAGCCGGAGTTACAGACGATGCAGCCGGCGTCCAGGAGCGCGTCTATGGTGCCGTCGCGCATCGCCGCCCTGTAGACCTCCCACGACGCCGGTATCACGATCGTGCGAACGGCTATCCTCCTGCCCGATAAAATTTCAGCCGCCGCGCGCAGATCCTCCAGCCTCCCGTTCGTGCAGCTGCCAAGGAACGCCTGGTCGATCTTCGTGCCGGCGACCTCGCCTATCTCAGCGTAGTTATCCACCGTGTGGGGCTTCGCGACGCCAGGCACTATCTCGCCCAGGTCGTAGTTAAACGCCCTCGCGTATAGGGCGTCGGCATCGGCCCACAGGGGTTCCCAGCTCGGCGACTTCTCCCTGCCCTTTATAAAGTCCAGGACCTTGCCGTCGGGACGGCAGACGGCGTTTTTAGCGCCCATCTCTATGCCGAGGTTGCAAAGCGTCATGCGCCCGGCTACGCTCATCTCCTCTATGCCGTCCCCGTGGAACTCGACGCTCATGTAGTCCGCGCCGTCGGATCTGACGTCGCCCATGACCTTGAGGATGAAATCCTTGGCCGTCACGCCCACCTTAAATCTGCCCGTGACATTTATCTTTATGCTCTCCGGGACCTTGAGCCAGATCTTGCCTGTCGCCCACGCGGCGGCCATCTCCGTGCGCCCTATGCCCGTCGCGAACGTCCCGAACGCGCCGTAGGTGCAGGTGTGGCTGTCGCTGCCTATCACTATCAGCCCCGGCAGGGCAAAGCCCTCCTCGCAGAACTTCTGGTGGCAGACGCCGCCCGCGCTGGTCACGTCGTAAAAGTGCGGAGCGCCCTGGGAGGCCATGAACTCCCTGGCCTCCTTGTGGTTTACGGCGTGGTCGCTGGACGGGGCGGGTACGCCGTGATCCAGGATGACCACGAGCCTCTCCGGCTTCCATACGTTAGCTACGCCGATCTTCTTGAACGTGCGCGATATAGGCCCCGTGTTGTCGTGGCTCATGCAGAAGTCCGGCTCAACCGTGACGACTTCGTTGGCGCTGACCTCGCGTCCTGCGGCGCGTCCGAGCGCTTTCTCGGCAAACGTCTTGCCCATCGTCATCGCCTGCCTTTCGATTTTAGGTACGGGATGAGGCCGCCGGCGTCCATGATGTCCCGCTCAAGGTCGCTCACCGCGTCCCCGTGGAAGTGCGCGCCGCTCGTCTCGTCGTTGATCTCACCTGTGTCCAGCTCGACGGAGAGGCCGTCCCCGTCCTTTATCCTGCCGCACTTTATCGCCTCGGACAGTCCCTTCACGAAGAGGACGGGGTACGCGTTGTTTATGGCGTTGCGGTAGTATATGCGGGAGCAGGTCTCCGCCAGTATGACGGGGACGCCCGCCTCCTTGAGGCAGTACACAGCGTGTTCGCGGCTCGACCCGCAGCCGAAATTCTTGCCCGCGACCACGAAATCGCCGGGCTTTACCTCCTTGGCGAACTTCTCCTTGCCCGGATAGTATTCGAACGAATACTGCGGCATCTTTTTAGGATCCGTCTCCGCGAGGTATTTATTGTGGTAAATCAGATCCGTGTCAACGTCGTCGCCGAACACCCACGCCCGGCCCTTCAAAACTTCGCTCATATCAGTCACGCCCTCCCTGGTCAGCAGAGTATGTCTCTGGGATCTGTTATAACCCCGCGAACGGCGGTCGCCATCGCGGAGGCCGGGCTCATGAGGTATGTGTGGCTGCCCTTGCCGACCTTCCCGATAAAGTTGCGGTTCGTCGTGGAGCAACCCACGTCACCGGAAGGCAGCGCGCCATAGTGTTCAGCGGTGCAGAGCGAGCAGGTGGGGTTCGTGAAGACGACGCCAGCGTCGAGGAACCTCTCGATAAAGCCCTCCCTGGCACACTGCGCCATGACCTCCCTCGTTGCGGGCGTTATGATTGTCCGGACCGTGGGCGACACCTTAAAACCGCCCTTCTCCAAGACCTCGAACGCTGTCGCGATATCGCTGAACCGCCCGTTCGTGCAGCTCCCTATATGAACCTGGTCCACGGCCTCTCCGGATATCGAGCGGACGGTTTTCACGTTGTCCGGCGCGTCAGGACACGAGGCCATGGGCTCCAGCTTCGAGACGTCGTACCTGTGTACCTCGCAGTAAGGCGCGTCGTCGTCCGGCGCTATGTCGCGAACCCTCTGGCGGACCAGCTCGCCATTTGCCCCAGCGCGCAGGGCGAGCCAATCCAGCACGGGGCCGTTCGGCAGGATCAGGCCGATCTTCCCGCTCATCTCCGTCACCATCGAGCAGAGCGTGATGCGCTCCGCCAGCGAGCTGCGCTCTATCGTGTCCCCGGCGAACTCCACCGCCAAAAAGTCCATGCCGCCGGCGCCCATATCGCCCACCAGCAGCGTCAACAGGTCGCGCATGTAGACGCCGCGCCCGAACTCGCCCGTCACCTCTATCCTCATCGTCTCAGGCACGCGGAACCAGTTCGTCCCGTTGAGCCACGAGGCCGCGATGTCGGTGTTGCCGACGCCGGTGGCGAAGGCCGCGACCCCGCCAAGGAGGTTCATGTGGCTGTCCGTGCCAAGGATCACGTCGCCCGGCTTTACCAGCCCGTTTTCCAGGAGCACGTGCTGGCCGATGCCCCAGTTGATGTCGAAGACCTTCTCGATGCCCTGCCGCTTCGCGAACTCGCGGATGATCTTCTGGTTGGCCGAGACCTTCTCCGAGTGCGATGGCGCCTGGAGGTCGAACGTGAACGCGATCTTCGCCGGGTCCCATACGCGCCCCTTCTTATCCGTGATCTCGTCGAACTGCAACGTGCAGTTCGCCCCGCCAAAGTCACGGGCCGTCGACAGGTCTATATTGCACCAGACCCTGTCGCCTATCTTGACCTCCTTGCCGGACGCGCGCTCCATAATCTTCATGATCATTGTCCTGCCCATTCCTGCGACTCCCCCCAAAGACAAAGCGATTGATGGAATTATAACCCTTGAGACTGTTGCGATATCATTTCATGCCGAGGAAGCTCTTTATGCCCTCGAAGTTCATGAAATCCGCCTTGTTCACCAGCACACCCTCCGGGCTGCGGAGCGTCCCGTCGCCCTCGTGGGCGTGGTTGGCTATGATGTGGCCGATGGCCGTGCTACAGCCGTTGCGGAGCGCTATCACCGTGCCGGAGAACGGGTGCCGCAGATCCTTCCCCATCTGAGACTTGACCGTACCGCCGCCCGGGGCCTTTTCGTATTCGACGAGCTTGCCGATGTCATGGAGGAGCGCGCCCGCGACTAGAAGGTCGTTGTCCATCTTGAATTTCCCGCCCGGGGAGGCGTAAAGCGCGTTAAATTCGTCCATTGCGCGCTTCGATATCCTGGTCACCCCACGGACGTGGGCGAGGTAAGACGCAGGGCAGTCCGGGATCAGGAGCGTAAAGGGTATTTTGTCCATGTCCTCCGGCTGCCAGCCACCAGACGTGAGCGCGTCCTCGTAACAGGCCACGACCTTTTCCTGAAGCTCCCTGTCCGCTATCCACTCGATCTCTGGCAACAGCTCCCTGATTTTTTCCTTCATCTCAAAATCGCCTCCGAAGTTTTTATTTACAATTATGGCAACATCTCTGCTGTATGGAGTAAGGCAATCTGACACATGCCATCCAATTTCAAGCCATATAGCGCTTTGGTCTGGTATATTGTATACGCCATAGAGGTCTTTTTGCAATGCTGGAATTAAGGAATCGCTGAATGAAAATTGAATATGACTGAAGGGCATCGTCGCTGCTTTTGCGCATTTACGCGACTCCTTTTTTCTGGCAAAATATCCTTGCTTTAGGGACTATAAATCAGCCCTTTTTTAAGGAGGAGGACGGATTTATGAAAATAGTCGTGATCGACGGGCAGGGCGGGGCGCTCGGGAAGAGCGTGATAGCGGCCCTCCGAAAAAAGCGGATGGCCGAGGACGAGAGCTGTCAAATTTTCGCCGTAGGCACGAACAGCGTGGCGACCGCGGCCATGCTGGGCGCGGGGGCAAGGCACGGCGCCACGGGCGAGAACCCCGTCCTGGTGGCCTGCGCGGACGCAGACGCGATCGTCGGCCCGATAGGCATCGTGGTGGCAAACTCCATGTTCGGCGAGATAACCCCGGCGATGGCCAAGGCCGTCGGCGAGAGCAGGGCCAAAAAATTCCTCATCCCGGTGGACAAGTGCAACGTCGCGGTGGTCGGGACGCCGGCCCTGCCTTACTCTGAGTTCGTGAAGCTGGCTGCGGACGCGGTAGCGGCGTTTTTCTCGGCGTGACCGTGCCGCGCCCGCGTCACTCCCCGTCTTGGACCAGGATCTCGTCGCCCAGCGGCAGGGCAAGCTCCTGCCCTATCCGCAGCACGTTCGGATTTTCGAGGCTGTTTACCTTGGCCAAAAGCGTCCAGGCTGACCCGTTCCCGTAAATTTTCTTCGCTATTATCCAGAGGCTGTCGCCCCTGTTCACCCTGTACGTGCGATCCACCTCAAGGCCCCTCATGTCGAGCTCCGTTATGCCTGGCACCTCCCAGAGGGACTGCTCCACGAGATAGCGGACGTGCAGGTTCGGTATCCTGCCGGAGACCTTGAGGGTGTTCCCGACGCGCTCCACCACCACCTCGATCCGGCCAATGTCGCGCCCGCTCGAAGCCTTTTTCCTGGTAAAGCCCATGCTGTAAGTGCCGTCGTCCTCCACCGAAACGGGGGCAATGTCCTCTGCGGCCAAGACGGCGGCAGGGCCTGGGACGTAGACCATGCCCCTTGTGATGGAGTCGTATTCGTAGTGGAACATGCCAGCCAGGTTCTGGACGGCGACAGGCCCTTCGGCCCACCGCCCCAGCGCCCTGTAACCCAGGACGCCTCCCCAGCAGACGAAGAAGAAGGAGACGAGCATGGCGCCGGCGCCGAAAAGGACTCGCGCCTTGTGGCGCAAGAGCGCGGAGGAGGGCGATTTCGCGATGGCCCTCATGGCGGCGGCGGTCCTCTTCAGCGCCGGATTGCCGGGTTGCAGCTCGCTCGCGCGGTTCCAGAGATCCTTGGCCTTCTCGTACTTGCTCTGCTGGAAGTATATCCTGGCCAGCAGATCCATGGCCTGCGGGTTCTGGGACCCCTCCTTGAAGACGAGCCGGAACAGGAGCGGCTCCGCCTTGAATACATCGACATTCCAGGCGATGTACTGCGCGCGCCATACTATCGCGGACTCGACGAGGGAGGCGACCGCCTTGATCCTCTGCATCCCGTCCATTATCTCCTCGGTGTGGAGGCCAAGGCCGCTTTCATCAGCCTTAGCGAGCTTTACGTCGTAAGGTACACTATGGTGCTTCGTATGTTCAGCCAGCGTCGTTCACCTCAGTCGTCTCGTCCGTCTTCTTCTTCCTGCGCGTCCTCTTGGGCTTCGGTTCCTCGTCGGCATCAGCTGCCTCCTCTGTCTTCGGCTTGCGGGCCGCCCGCTTTTTCTTTGGCTTCTCCTCCGGCTCTGCTTCGCCTGGCGCAGGTATTTCGGATTCGACCGAAACGGCGGGCAGATCTTCCTCGACAGTGATTTCGTCAGGCGCTGGCGCGGGGATCTCCATTTCGGGCAGGAGCTCCGCTGTTGGGGCTGCCTCGGGCGTTTCTTCCACTGTCCTGTCATCGCCCTGCGTCTCGTCGGCTGCCGGGGCAGACTCGCCAGGCTGCGGTTCAAGAGCGGGGATCGCTTCTGGCGCATAGCGCGTTTCCTCCGGCTCGCCCTCCTCGCCTGGGGCTTCGTCTGCGGGAGGCTCCGCTGGCGAATCTTGGCCGTCATCCAAAAGGGGCTGCGTCTCCTCCGGCCCTGGGCCATCCAGCACATCTGACGGCTCTGGCTGCGGGACGGACTCCAGACCGGCATCACTATAACTCTCACCTGCAACTTCTTCGGCGGCATCGGGCGGAGAATCCGGCGCGCTCTCAGCGGAAAACGCGGACTGCGCAGGTTTGACGGCTCGCCCCATGACGACCTCGCCGACCTGGATAACCTCTCCTTTGAGCATTATCGTCGGCTTTATGGTCTCGACCACCTGGTCTCTCGACAGGTTCGGGATTTCTCGGACCTCCACGATCCTCGCCTCGTTCTTCAGAGGTATCGTGCCCGTATGGTCCAATATCTCCACCCCGCCCTCGGACATAGAGGCCCACGTGCTCTCAAGTGAGAACAGCGCGTCCTTTATCTCCTTCGGCATCCTGGAGAGCCCCTCTATCTTTCGCCTGATGCGCCATATGCCGGTCCCTAGGTCTACAAGGAAGCGAGCCATGCCGCCGCGCTCGTCGCTAAGGGCCTGCTCTTCCCTTGAGAGCGTGGGCTGAATGAGCTGGATGAGCTCTTCCAAGAGGTCGAGCTGCTCCCTCGTGAACTCTGGCTCCGGCAAGCGGAAGTCCGCAGGGAACCACATCTGCTTTAATTTGGTCTTGAACGACTGCCTCAATCGATCACGTCCTCATATGGCAAGAAGCCTCGCACGATATATGTGTTAGTTTCGCTGATTCTGTAAATATGCGCAAGAGGGTGCGTCAATTTTGTCATCTAAGAAAACGTAAATCCGCACGCTTTAGCGCCTTTATGAGCGGTATGCCCAGGGCGAAGCAGACCATAGCCTCCCCAGCCGCGACGTAGAGGGCTGCCACGATGAACGGCGTTTCCGAGACAAGGGAGAGGTACCAGCCCACCGCAATGCCGTTTACCGCGACGGGGGCAGCGGCGGCCAGCATAACGTTAGTGGCGCGCCTGGTGAGCGCCGCCGCCACGAGCGTGGCCGCGCTGCCCAGGAATATATCGCCGAACCCCAGGCCCGCGAATATGTTCGCTATGAGGCATCCGACAAAGAGACCAGGTATCGCCTCCACCCACAGGACGGGCAACAGCGTCAGCGCCTCCGCGACTCGGAACTGCACCGGCCCGGAAGATATCGGCTGAAAGGCTATGACCAGCGCCACATAGAGAGCCGCGATTACAGAACCGCGGGTCAGGGCGAGAGTTCTTTCCGTCACGGGCGCGCCCCCTCTTTTGATTTCACGGGTTATTATACATTAAAAACTGTGATTGATCTGCTCAGACGACATCCTGCCCAAGGGCGACGGCTGCTGATTAATCTGCTCAAAGGGCATAGCCCACCGCTAAACACCTTAAATGAATACATATGCGCATTTTTTCGATTATTTCTAACTTTATAATGCATTAACTGTTGAATATGCCATAGGGTTTGACGGCAATTACAAGAAGGCTTATCGTTTGTCAAGACCTTAATGATCGTGCTATACTTATGTCGATCAATTCAGTGTTTTGCATTGATAAATTAGACTATTGTTTTGTAAGGCTAGCAATAAAATTTTATGTTCCAGAATTTTATTAAAATAAGTGCGCTGTTCTTGGGCTAAAAGTTCGTCAATTTTACCATCGGGACATGCCGAGCATCGAGATGCCTGGCATGTGCGGAAACCATGAAGGGTAGGCAGTTTTACATGTCAGGGAAACGGAAAAAGATCGTACTTGTGGACGACACCCCGATCGTCCTCAAATTGGCGAGAAACACGCTCATGGGACAATATGACGTCTTCACCATGCCAAACGCTAAAAAGCTGTTTTGGTTCTTGGAGGAGACCATACCGGACCTGATACTGCTCGACGTCCTGATGCCGGAAATAAACGGCTACGAGGTCATACACCGCCTAAAGGCCAATCCGGCCACGGCGCAGGTCCCGGTTATCTTCCTCACTTCGAAATCCGACACCAGCAGCGAGATAGAGGGGCTCTCCATGGGAGCGGTCGACTACATCGCAAAGCCGTTCTCCCCGCAGCTCCTCTTGAAGCGCGTCGACGTGCAGATCCAACTGGAGGAGCAGAGGCGCGACCTCAAGAGGCTCAACGGCAACCTCCAGCAGATGGTGGACGAAAAGACGCTCTCAATCCTTGAGCTGCAAAACGCGCTGCTCAAGACGATAAGCGACCTCGTCGAGTTCCGCGACGACGTGACAGGCGGACACATAGAGCGCACGGGACACCTCCTTGAGGTCCTGCTGGACGATATGACTCGCTCCGGCGTCTACGCCGAAATCACCGAGGCGTGGGACAAGCGGCTGTTCTTTCAATCAGCGCAGTTGCACGACGTAGGCAAGATAGCAATAAAGGACAACATCCTGCTGAAGCCGGGCAAGCTCACCCCGGAAGAGTTCGACGAGATGAAAAAACACACGACGTTCGGCGAGAAGATCATCCTCAAGATCGAGCGGGATTCAAGAAAGAGCGTATTCTTGACCCACGCGAGGATCATGGCCGGGACGCATCACGAAAAGTGGAACGGCACGGGATACCCGAGGGGCTTGTCGGGAGAGGCCATCCCGCTAGAAGGGCGGATGATGGCCATAGTGGACGTATACGACGCGCTCGTGTCGGAGAGGCCCTACAAGAAGGCTTTCTCGCACGATAACGCCATCGGCATAATAGCCGAAGAGGCGGGGAAGCACTTCGACCCGTTGCTGGCTGACGTGTTCGTCGGGGCGTCCGCCAGGATCTCCCCCAGCTCCGCCCCTCTTCTTGAAAAAGCCTTCTGATTAGGAGACCGACATGGAGCGACCTGCGGACGTGAAGGAAACGATCAAAAAAAACAAGGCGCAACTGGCCTTTGTTTTCGTCTCCTTTTTCCTCATGGTGCTTACTGGCTCATTTTTTTCGAGCCGCATCGTCGAAAAACAGTTGCGCTCGGATATAGTTGGCATCCTGTCGGTGACGGAGATGGCCATCTCCCACAGGATGAACCTGCTCAACAACGCCCTCGAAAACGTAGCGTCCTTCATGCAGTACAGGCTCGACAACGGCGTACCGAAGAAAGAGACATTCGATGATTTTCAGGAACTCTCCGGTGTGCTGCTGCGACAGCTGAGCGGCCAGTTCTCGCTCTCTCGCTCCGACCTTTACGGTTACGTCAACGGGGAGTTCATCTCGCGTTCCGAGAGAGCGGCGCCGGACGTGGACGACCCTATGGAACTCCTCTGGTATCGCGAGGCAATGAGCCCTAGCGGCTACGTTCTCTTTGCTCAGACCGGTGACGACGGACAATCCGCAAGGCCGGTCATCACGGCAGCGAGACGCTTGAGGGGATGGTACGGCAACTCCTACGGCGTCATAGCCATCGACATGGACGCTTCGATCATCAGCCAAGGCATCGAATCGCTCAATATCAGGGAAGGCAGCCACGGGTGGCTCCTGGACTCGGATTTCACGGTCCTGGCCTCCACGAGCGCCGGCTCCGTCGGCAGGAGGCTAAACGTCGAAAGCAATCTGAAAGACGAGCTGACCGGCAACGACTCGGGAGAGCTGACGGTTGCCAGCGGATCGCTGATCAGCGGGGACAACAGGGCGGCGGTATTCAACTACAAGAGGATACTGAACGGATGGTACCTCGTCATGACGACGCCGACCGAGAGCTACTACAGGGAAACCCTCAGCATGACGGCGACACTCTCTGGCCTGGGCCTGACGTTCATGCTGATACTGGGCTATCTTTTGATCCAACTCAGCATGGCAAAGGAGCGCTCGGAGGAGGAGAACAAGAGCAAATCATCCTTCCTCGCGAAGATGAGCCACGAAATCCGCACCCCCATGAACTCCATTCTGAGCATGTCCGAACTTATCCTGCGGAAGAACCTCCTGCCAGAGAGCGGAGAGTACCTCGGGATAATAAACCACTCCGCGAGGACGCTGCTCTCCATCATCAACGACATCCTTGACTTTTCGAAGATAGAATCCGGGCGGCTTGAGATAGAGAACAGGAAGTATCACTTCCCGTCGATGATAAACGACCTCATAAACGTCATCCGTCTGAGGCTCACGGAAAAACAGATCTGTTTCTTCGTCCGCACGGACCCCGACATCCCTGAGGAGCTGATCGGCGACGACGTCCGCGTCCGGCAGATAGTCAGCAACCTCCTCACAAACGCCGTGAAGTACACGGAGAAGGGCTTCATCTCCCTGGACGTCCGCATCGGCAGCGTAGATGGACAGTCGATCGAACTGGTTTTTGAGGTAAAGGACAGCGGGGTAGGGATAAAAAGGGAGAACATCGACAAGCTATTCGTGGAGTTTTACCGCTTTGGGAAGAACCAGAGCATAGAGGGGACAGGGCTGGGCCTCGTGATCGCCCGCGCCTACTGCGAGCGCATGGGCGGCAGGATCTCCGTCGAGAGCGAATACAGGCGCGGGTCGACCTTTACCGCGACTTTAGTACAATCGTTTGAGAACGGCGCGAAAAGCGCGTTCGTCGAGCACCCCGAAAAGATACAAATCCTGGTCTTCGAGCCAAACCAGGCTCAGATGAAGTCCATGGCCGACGCGATGGCCTCCTTGGGCCTCAAACCGTCATGCGCGTCATCCCAGGCTGAGTTCATGGAAAAACTCAAGAAAGACCGCTACGACTACGCGTTCGTTTCATCTAAACATGCCATGGATTGCATGGACGCCTTAGGCAACGAGAAACTCCCCACGCAACTCGTGGTCATGATAGAGATAGGGGACATCTCGACATTCAAGGACGTAAACAGCGTCATGCTGCCGACGTACTCCATCTCCATAGCCAACGTGCTCAACGACGTGTGGCGCGACGGGGCAGACGCGACGAACACCGGCAAGCAATTCTCGGCGCCGGGGGCGAAGGTTCTCGTGGTAGACGATTTCCAGACAAACCTCAAGGTCGCGAAGGAGGTCATATCGCACTTCGGCCTGACCGTAGACACCTGCCTCAGCGGCAAGGAGGCCATCGAACTCGTCCAGAGGAACACCTACGACATCGTGTTCATGGATCATATGATGCCTGAGATGGACGGCCTGGAGACCACGGCAGAGATCCGGGCCCTGGGCAAGAAGGACGAGTATTTCCTGACGCTGCCCATAATCGCCCTGACCGCGAACGCCATAGCCGGGCAGAGGGAGATGTTCATAGAGAACGGGATGGACGACTTCATCGCGAAGCCGATTGAGATGAACAAACTGGTGGGAGTGATGAAAAAGTGGCTCCCGAAGGAAAAGCAGATCGAGTTCGACGCCAATTCGGACACGGCATCCGAGCAGTCAGGCGGCTTCCGCATCGAGGGCATTGACATACCGGCCGGCCTAAGGAACACCGGCGGTTCGCTGCCCGTCTACAAGGACATCCTGCTGGACTTTTGCCGCGACGCGAACGACGTCATCATCCAGCTGAAGAAAGCCGAACAGGAGGAGGACATGAAAAATTGCGCCATCCTCGCGCACTCCATCAAGGGCGCGTCCCGCAGCGTGGGCGCCAACGACCTGGCGCAGTTCGCGGCGATGATGGAGGCGAACGCGAAGAACGGCAACATGGCCGTCCTGCACAGCAAGATAAACGCGCTGTGGGAGAACGCCCGCCTGCTTATCGATAACATCTACGCCGGTCTCGCGATGGATTCCCTGATGTCTGAGGAGGGGGCAGAGGGCGAGGCGCCGAAAATCCAGGCCATCGACCTTGAAAGGATGAAAGAGGCCCTCGGCAAGATGGACATCGAGACGGTGAACGCCATACTGGTGAGGCTGTCGGCCATGCCGCTCGACGCCGAGACGAAGAGCCTGATATCGGAGATAGAGCAGGACGTGCTGCTCTTTGAATACGATATGGCGGTAGAAAAAATCGACCGCCTGTTATAGCCGCAGCATCTCTGAGACGCGCACCCGATAATTGTGATATCATCTCACTTTGACAGGGCCGGCGCGGCTAAAAAGGGGATGCGAGAGTGAACACGCGGATAAAGAACATCGGCATAATCACAGCGGGCGGCGACTGCGGAGGGCTAAACGCAGTGGTGCGCGGCGCGGCGAAGATAGCGCTCGCCAACGGGATCGGGGCCTATATAATCCCTAACGGCTACGCGGGGCTGTATAACCTGGTAGAGATGGAACACCTCACCAGGCTCGACGAGGAGCGGGTGGATCACGTCAACTCGACTTTCGCCGGCTCCGAGGCCGGGCATTCCCGCGTCCAGATATCGAAGATCGACAACCCTGACAAGTACAGGCGCATATCGGTCGGCCTGAAGAAGTTTGACATCGGCGGCCTGGTCATATCCGGAGGCGACGACACGGGGAGCGTGCTGGTGGACCTGGCTGAAAACGGCATCCCCTGCGTACACGCCCCTAAGACGATGGACCTCGACCTCCAGACCTACTCCGTCGGAGGGGACTCCGCAGTCAACAAGATCGCCCACATAGTGGAGGAGATAAAGACGACAGGGCGCACCCACAACCGCATCATGGTCGTGGAGGTGTTCGGGCGCTACACGGGCCATACAGCCTTTCGCGGCGGCATCGCGGCTGACGCGGACTGCATCCTGATACCGGAGATCCCTGTGGACTTCGCAGAGGTCTACGAACACATGAAGCGCTACTACATGCGGCGGATCCTCCGCAGCGACGTGAACTCCGGCATGTACAGCATCGTGGTGGCCGAGGGGATCAGGAGCGAGGGCGGGGAGCTGTTCACAGAGGACGGCACCAGAGACGTGTTCGGCCACATAAGGCTCGGCGGCGCGGCCAAATACGTGCGCCACGCGCTGGAGGCGCGAATGAAGTCCGACCCTGAGATAAAGGAGTTCATGAAGTCCTGCGGGATGTACGTGGAAGGAGTGCTGGAGACGCCGGAGATCCGCGAGGTCACCCCGGGCCACCTGGTGCGCTCCGGCTCCACCGGCGCTTACGACGTGAACTTCGGCAAGGAGGTGGGGGCCGCTGCCGTCATGCTCCTCATGCAGGGCGTCTCCGGCGTCAGCGTCTACTCCGTCATGGACGGCGAGATACGCTATATGCCCACGAGCTTCGCCATAACGAACAGGCCCGTCAACCTCAAGATGGTCTCATTCTACGAGCAGATGGACATCTGTTTCGGCCGCAGGCCGGTCCCTTACGAACCTGCCTGCTTCGAGAACACAGGGACGCCGGTGGAGCGGTTCCTGTGACGAAGGGCGAGCAACCCGGCGCAATGGAGTCCTCCCTCCGTGGGCAGTTGGAGCGCGTGACCTTCAACGACGAGGGAAATGGCTACTCCGTCTTCAAGATAGGCGTACGCGGCAACCCCGATCTCGTCACCGCGGTGGGTTTTTGTGAAAGGCACATGCCCGGCGAGGAGCTGGAGTTCTCAGGGACATGGGTCAATCACCCCAAATTCGGCAGACAGTTTCAGTTTTCCGTCTGCAAGTCCATCATGCCATCGACGGTGGAGGGCATAAAGAGATACCTGGGCTCAGGGCTGGTCAAGGGCGTCGGCCCAAAGATGGCCGAGCGCATAACGTCGGCCTTCGGCCTGCGCACCCTGGACGTGCTGGACGAGAACCCCGACGAGCTGCTGGAGGTGAGGGGAGTGAGCAAGAAGCTCCTGGACTCCATCAAGCAGTCGTGGGAGTCGCAAAAAGAGGTTCGCTCAGTCATGCTCTTCCTCCAGTCAAACGGCGTCAGTCCCAACTTCGCCGCGAAAATTTTTGAAACCTACGGCACCGAGACGATACGCGCGGTCAAGGAAAACCCGTACAAGCTGGCTGACGACATATTCGGCATAGGCTTCCTGTCTGCCGATAAAGTAGCGTCAAACCTCGGTGTCGCGAAGGACTCGCCATTGCGCCTGGAGGCAGGGGTGCGGCACGTCCTCTCCGGCCTCACAGGGGAGGGGCACGTGTACGCGCCCAGGGAACTATTGGCGCAACACGCAGCCAAGCTCCTGGCAGTGCCGGAAGGGCTGACCGATGCCGCCATAAGCCGGGCCGTGGCAGACTCGTCCCTCGTGCTGGACGTCATCGCGCCGGACGGGGAACAGACCGTTGAGGCGATCTACCTCCCCCCGTATTACGCGGCGGAGCGATCAAGCGCAAAAAAGCTCGCGTCCCTCCTGCGCAGCGACTATCTGGACGGGCTGGGCGGACTCCCTTCGGGCCTCGACATAGGCCAGGCCGCGACGTGGGTGCGGGACGTCATGAAAATCGAACTCGCGCAAAAGCAGAAGGAGGCGCTGGCGCTCGCGCTGTCATCGAAGGTGATGATCATGACGGGCGGCCCCGGCACGGGTAAGACGACCCTGCTCCGCGCGATTATCGGCATCCTGGGCGCCTGCGGTCTCTCCATAGAGCTCGCCGCTCCCACAGGCAGGGCCGCAAAGCGCATGAGCGAGGCGACGGGGCATGAGGCGCGCACCATACACAGGCTCCTGGAGTACAACGGCAGGCTGGGCGCGTTCCAGCGGAACAGCGACACGCCCTTAGAATGCGACCTGCTCGTCGTGGACGAGGCGTCCATGATAGACAGCGTCCTCTTCTTCCACCTCATGAGGGCCCTGGGGCAGGAGTGCAGGCTGATCCTGGTGGGCGACACGCACCAGCTGCCCTCAGTCGGCCCAGGCAATGTCCTGAAAGACCTGATCGAATCGGGCGTCGTCCCTGTGGCCGAGCTGAACGAGATATTCCGCCAGGCGCAAAAGAGCGGCATCGTCGTGAACGCCCACAGGGTGAACTCCGGGAAGATGCCATACACGCGGCAAGACGAGGAGCTGTCCGATTTTTATTTCGTCGAGCAGGAAGACCCGGAAAAATGCGTCGAGATAATACTCTCCATGATTCAGGAGCGCATACCCCAGCGGTTCGGCTTCGACCCGATGCACGACGTCCAGGTGCTGACCCCGATGCACAGGGGTTCGCTGGGCGCGTCGAACCTCAACGCCGCGCTGCAAAAATCCCTCAACCCAGGGGATAAGCCCGCGATAGAGCGCGACGGCAGGCTCTTCAAGGCCGGCGACAAGGTAATGCAAATCCGCAACGACTACGACAAGGACGTATACAACGGAGACATAGGGTTCATCCTCATGGCAGATCCAAATGCCGGCATCCTGTCGGTCGATATCGACGGACGCGCGATAACCTACGAGCGGCAGGATCTCGACGCGCTGATTCATGCCTACGCCGTGTCGATACACAAGTCGCAGGGGTCGGAGTACCCGGCGGTCATCATCCCCATCCACACCCAGCACTACATGCTGCTGCAGAGGAACCTGCTCTACACAGGGATAACCAGGGGCAAAAAGCTGGTCGTCCTGGTCGGGACGAAAAAAGCCGTCTCCATCGCCGTGGCGAACGACGACACGAAACACCGCCGCACCTACCTGTGCGAAAGACTCCGGCAAGCCGCGGCAATTTAAACCGATTTGTAATCGGGCGTATGCATGTCTAATTTGCCCACAGGCCGTCATTCCTCCAATTCATCGGATTACCGGCGATATATGCGGCAATGCGGGCGTATTCGTCATCGCTCCTAATAATATGTTCGTAATAATTCCGTTGCCACAATCGTTTATCAAACGGTTTCCATCCATTGTTTTTTACATATCGAATATATTCATTCGTGGTCATGGTTTTGAACCATTGCACACATCGATGTAGGGGCGAACCTATGTGTTCGCCCGCGCCCCCCGAACGTCCGTGTTCGCCCCCCGAACATCCGTGTTCGCCCCCAGGGCCCATGTGTTCGCCCCCAGGGCAGACACATAGGTCTGCCCGTACGGGATCGGGATCGGGTGCGGGATCCGCGTTGACGATGATTGCGTGAAAATGATTCGGCATGACAATGTATTCATTCACATGGATGTCCGTATATTTGCGGGTGATTTCCTGACACCATTTTTCTACCATTCTGCCCGCATTATTCATTTGCATTTCGCCATCAACAATATCCCCGAACAAACATTCACGATTCTGCGTGCATATTGTGACGAAATATGCGCCGTTCTGCGAATAATCATAACCCCTTAAACGGATGCTCCTGCGGCGATGTATTTTATCGCGCGTCATTTTTGTGTTCGCCCCCCCGGGCAGATGGGCAGACACATAGGTCTGCCCCTACGATGATTCGGCATGACAATGTATTCATTTGAACCATTGCACACATTGTACCCCCTGGGCAGACACATAGGTCTGCCCCTACGATGATTCGGCATGACAATGTATTCATTTGAACATTGCACACATTGTAGGGGCGAACCTATGTGTTCGCCCCCAGAACCTATGTGTTAGCCCCCGAACCTATGTTTTCGCCCCCGAACGCCCCCAGGGCAGACACATGGATCTGCCCGTACATGCCCGTACAATGATTCGGCAATCCCTTATCGGAGGTTCCTCTCCAGCGCGTCCAGTTCCTCCGTCAGCCTGGCTGGCAGACGGTCGCCGAACGCGGAGTAAAACTCGCGGATGCCGGACGCTTCATCCAGCCAGTACGCCCTATCCACGGCGAGCAGTGACTCGACAGCTGCGGGAGATACATCCAGGCCCTCCATGTGGATGTCCTCCGGGCGCGGCAGGAAGCCTATGGGCGTTTCCCTGGCGCCGACGTTTCCCGTGACGCGGTTTATTATCCACTCGATGACCCGCATGTTCTCGCCAAAGCCCGGCCAGAGGAATCCACCTGACTCGTCCCTGCGGAACCAGTTGACGTGGAATATCCCCGGAGGGTTGGGTATCCTCTGCCCCATGTCCAGCCAGTGGGCGAAGTAATCGCCCATGTGGTAGCCACAGAAGGGCAGCATGGCCATCGGATCGTGGCGGACCACGCCCACCGCCCCGGTCGCCGCCGCCGTGCTCTCGCTCGACATCGCCGAGCCTATAAACACCCCGTGATCCCAATCGCGTGCCTGATAGACCAGCGGCGTCCCCTTGCTCCTCCTGCCGCCGAACACGATAGCGGAGATAGGCACGCCGACGGGCGACTCGAACTCCGGGGAGATGCAGGGGCATTGCGCAGCCGGCGCCGTGAAGCGGCTGTTGGGGTGCGCGCCGGGCGTGCCGAGGGAGGCGTCCCACCTGTCGCCCTTCCAGTCGTGGGCGTTCCGTGGCGGGTTGTCGTCCATCTTCTCCCACCAGACGGTGTTGTCGTCGAGATTATGCGCCACGTTCGTGAAGATGGTGTTCTTATGACAGGCCATCATGGCGTTGGGATTGGACTTCATGTTCATGCCTGGGGCGACGCCGAAAAAGCCCACCTCCGGGTTCACCGCCCAGAGACGGCCGTCCGCCCCGACGCGCAGCCAGGCGATATCGTCGCCTACGCACCAGGCCCTGTAGCCATTCTTCTGATACATCTCCGGCGGCACCAGCATCGCGAGGTTCGTCTTGCCACACGCGGACGGGAAGGCGCCTGCGATGTAGTGGACCTCCCCGCGCGGGTTCTCTATCCCCAGTATGAGCATGTGTTCGGCAAGCCATCCCTCGTCGCGCCCCATGCGCGAGGCCAGGCGGAGGGCGAGGCACTTCTTGCCCAGCAGAGCGTTCCCGCCGTAGCCCGAATTGACCGACCAGATGGCGTTGTCCTCCGGGAAATGGGCGATGTAGCGATTTTCAGGATCCATGCTGGCGAGGGAGTGCAGGCCCTTCGTAAAATCGGATGGATCGCCGCTCGCCTCCAGGCATTCCAGCGCGCGCGTCCCGACGCGCGTCACTATGGCCATGTTCAATACCACGTATATGGAGTCCGTGAGCTCTATGCCGAACTTCGCGAACGGCGAATCCGGCACGGCCATGGAGAACGGGATGGCGTACATCACGCGCCCGGCCATCGAGCCTTCGAAGAGCCTCCGCAGCTTCGCGTACATCTCGGACGGATCCTCCCAGTTATTGGTGGGGCCAGCGTCCCCTCGGCGCCGCGAGCAGATGAACGTGCGTCCCTCGACCCTCGCGACGTCGTTTGCGGCAGATCGATGGAGATAGCAGCCGGGCAGTTTTTCCTCGTTTAGGGGGATGATCTCGCCAGAAGCGGCGCCCTGTTCTCGCAAGCGGCTCAACTGCCCCTCCGTGCCGTCGATCCACACGATTGAGTCCGGCTTCGTCATTGCGGCCATTTCAGCCACCCATTCGTTTACCGCTTTATTGTCCGTCACCGACATTTCAAGGCCCCCCGTTGTATGTTGTCGCCGCTGCCCACAGACGTTCGTCCGCCAATTACACCGTTAAAGACAATCTCTTGCGTTTATCATTCAAAAACTTCGCCATTTTGCTGACTGACGTGTTGAGGACGAGCTTCTCCGGAAAGCCCACGCTCTTCAATATGCTTATAGAGTGATCAAAAGAGCCCACGCCAAAGCTCACGTGCGCGTCGCTGCCACAGACAACGGGGATCCCCAGATCGCGGCATGAGGCGGCTATCCTGCGGCAGTTCTCCTCGCTGCCGGGCCGAACCATGACGGAGTTGTTGTTTATCTCAAGCAATTTGCCGTACTCGCTGGCAGCCCGCGCCACCGCCGGTATGTCTATGGGGTAGCCAGGGTTTCCGGGGTGGGATATCGCATCCACGCAAGGGTTCGCGATCACCCTGATCAGCGCCTCCGTGTTTTTCCCCATGTCGCCTGACGGCGGCAGCACGACCTCGTGGAAACCAGCCATCACGAAATCCAGCCGCTTCAATATACCCTGCGGCAGATCCAGCCTACCCTCGTAGTCAATGATATTGGCCTCCACGCCCCGAAGGACGCGTACGCCGCCGATCACACCGGGAAGCAGGTTCAGCGCGGAGAAAAACATCGCGACAGGCGCGCCCTCCATCGCCGGGCCGTGGTCTGTGGTGGCGATCATGCGCAGCCCTTTGCCGGCCGCGGCAGACGCCATCTCCTGTATCGTCGAAAAGGCATGTCCGCTCGCTATCGTGTGCGTGTGCGTGTCTATTACCAGTTTCAGAGCAATCATCTCCCCAGCCGCTCACCAAGCATTATACTGTAAAATATGGCGCATGGAAGAGACGGAGTTCGTTAGCAGGGTAAAGCAAATCGGGGGCCACGCCTACGTCGTGGGTGGTTGGGTGCGCGACCGGCAGATGGGCGCTTTAGGGCGCGACAAGGACTATGTCGTGACCGGCGTCACTGAGAACGCCTTTAACGCGGCCTTCCCCGGAGCGTTTAAGACCGGCCGCTTTCCCGTCTATCTCCTCGAAATAGCGCGAAGTACGTGCGACGTCTCCCTGGCGAGGAGCGAGACCAAAACCGGCAGGGGGTATCGTGGCTTTGACGCGGCGCCCTCTCCGCACGTGACCATAGAGCGTGATCTGGAAAGACGAGACACCACCGTCAACGCGATGGCCGTAGACCTGGAGACTGGCGCGTTCGTAGACCCTTACGGAGGGCTGGAGGATCTGCGGAACGGCGTCATAAGGGCGGTCTCGGAGCGCTTCGCGGATGACCCCGTGCGGGCGCTCCGCGCCGCGCGGCAGGCGGCGCAATTCAGCTTCCGGATAGAGCCAGGAACGATCCGCCTCATGGCCGCTTGCCGCGACGAATTGGCAGACGAACCGGCGGAGCGCCTTGCAAACGAGCTCAGGCTGGCCCTGTCGTGTCACAAGCCATCCGTGTTCTTCGTATGTCTTGACGCCGCGGGGCTGCTGGACGCCGTATATCCGGCTATCCTCTCGCCTCCCGGCGCGGACCGTGATGCGTTCTGCCGGAGGATGGACGCGCTGGATCGTGCCGCAGCGCTCACGGAACGCCCCGAAATACGCTTCGCGGCGTTAGCCTGCGGAACGGCGCCGCAATGGAGCCCGCTTGCCCGCAAGCTGCCCCGGGCCTGGCGCCACTGCGCGCTCTTCGCGGAATCCTGGCGCGAGAGGGCGTTCGAAACGTACGACCCCGACGCGATACGGGATCTCACGGAGCGGCTGATCCGCCACCCAATCGGACTGGACGGCTTCGGCGCCGTGATCCTGTCCGTGTGCGGCCAGTTGCCGCCCCTGCTGGAAAGGGCGCGCGAGATCGAAGGCGCGATACAAAGCGTAAAAGCATCCGACGCGCCGGACGGCCTTCGCGGCCCGCGCCTCGGCGCCTGGCTCAGGGACCGCAGGAACCGGGCTATAGCCGAAATTATGGATGGGGCAGCGTCACAACCGCTTAACCAGTAGATTATGCTGTTGTAATATCGCGTTTTAGCTGATACTGTCCGTGCAGGCAGTCGAACCACATTCTGATTCGTTAGCGAGGCGGTCAATATGTTGCGTTACGTCGACAGCAAGAAGATGGGGCGGGCTGATCACGGGTGGCTGAACAGCCATTTCCACTTTTCCTTCGACCAGTACTACAATCCGAAGAACATGCAGTTTGGCGCGCTCAGGGTACTCAACGACGACACCGTTCAGCCGGGCGAGGGGTTCGGGACTCACCCCCACAGGGACATGGAGATAATCTCATACGTCGTCGACGGCGAGCTCACGCACGCCGACAGCATGAAGAACGAGGAAACCCTGACTCGCGGCATGGCACAGTACATGAGCGCCGGCACAGGCGTCAGGCACAGCGAATACAACAAGGGCGGCGGCATACTGAGGTTTTTGCAGATATGGATACTGCCTGACGCCGAAGGGTACAGGCCGAACTACGGCAGCGTCCGTTTCGAGTTCGCGGAGCGTGAGGGCAAGTGGCTTTCCATCGCGGCACGGAACGGGGACGAAAAGTCCTCCGCGCCGATACGCGTCCACGCGGACATAAACATGCAGGCGACGTTCCTGCGAGACGGAGAATCAGCCACCCTCAAGGTCGCCCCGGGCCGCCAGGCATACATCGTGCTGATAGAGGGAAACGCCGATATCGGCGGTGTCAAATTGACAGAACGCGACGCCCTTGAGGTGATTGGGGAGGACGTCGTCATAACGCCGGACGGCCTGGCCCACGTCCTCGCGATAGAGATGGCGCAAGCATAATACGTAGCCCCTACTCGTCCTCCGCGAGGGATTCGATGAACTCCTCGGCCTCGTTTATGAAGTAGAGGACGTCGGGCGACGAGTCGCTTACGGGCAGGAACCCGGACGCGCCCTTGCGTATCCGCAGGAGCGCGTCCGGGTCGCCTGCACCTGTGGCCGGGAATACGTATATGAAGCTCGGCCCGTCGTCGTCCTTGAACGCCTCCGCGCCTCGAAGGGCCGCCAGTAACGCGGCCAGGCGGGAGATCGCCGACATAGCGCTGCCCATCTGAGCGTCAGCTATGAAGAACGCGCCCTCGTCATCGTCGTACTCGCAACAGAAGAACCCTGAGGAGTCAGCCAGCGTCTCAAGGTACTCGTTCACCGACATGTAATCGAGCTCCGCGCCCGGGTCGTCCAGGTCGAGAGCCGCAGCCCTCGGGTTCATGTCGTGCCAGTCGGCGTAGTCACAGGCGTGGCGTATTGGGCTTTCAAGCCACCTGTCGCAAGCCCGCCTCGACATCGTCATCTTGGCGAACAGCGCGTTCGACGCGCCCACGCGGCGTCTCGTCAAAACAGGAACGGGACGAGCTGCGGATGCACGGACGAGACGACCGTGGTGCTGGTGATGCCGCCCTCCTCGCCGATCTCCCGCTGGCATACCGCCACGGCGTTTTTGACGCTCTCCAGCTCGCCGCAGAAGAGGACGAAGCTCTTGCCCCCGAGCCCGCGCGCGATCCTCACCTCTATGAGCTTTATGTTCGACGACTTGGCCGCTAAATCTGCCGCCCTCACGGACGCGATCGCGCCCATCGTCTCGACGCCGCCCACGTTCTCCACGGCGTCGACCGCCGTGGTCCCTGTTATCGCGGGCCGCACCTGTTCGTTCGGGTTCAAAATCAACTGGAGATCCAGCAGGAACGTGCCGCCGACGCGCTCCGCCTTGGCCAACGAACGCCGCACCGCGTCAACCGTCCCCTCGACTATGGACACGTACTTGCCAGGGCAGATGGGGCTGGAGAAGAGCAGTTCCACGTCAGCCTCCCGCAGCATCGCGTTTGCGGATTCAATCCCTATTGGGACAGATTTATATTCGACCAGCCCGATCGCTCTGCTGTTGCTCAATTCAGTCGCCCCCTCGTCGATTCCTGTGCCGTCTCGATCGTGATAGATTTATCGTCCAGGCGCAGCACATGCCCGTCAACCGGCGAGTGCAGCCTGCTCCCCAGCGCCCCTTCCGGGATTTCCGCCACAAGATCCCCCTTGCTCACGGCGCCGCCACAGGTGACGCATGGCTTCGACGGGGCGCCCAGGGACTGTTTCAGGGGGAGGGTCACCAGCTTGACGGGGGCATCGTAAGCGCCCCTGAACGGCGCCGGGACGTCGTAGGCCGTCACTCCGACGCGCCGAATTAGCTTCTGAACAGGGTAGAGCTTGAACTCGCGGAACTTGGCGGCTGCCTTCGGGGCGTCCTTGTGCGGGTTTTTGATCCCCAGCCCCCCGAGGCGGCGCTTAAGCTCCTGATGCAGCTTCCAGGGCTGGAGCCCCATCACGCAGCCCAGCTCGCAGAGCGCGCACTCGCAGCACAGGAACGCCTCCGTAGCCGCTGCGTCCTTCTCTGCCGTCGTGTTGTACGACGCCAGCCGCATCATCTTATCGGGGCGCAGCTTGTGCCCGAGGAGGTTTCGCGGGCAGACCTCGGTACAGAGCATACAGTGGCAGCACGAGATCTTCGCCATGCCCAGCATCCGCGCCATGTCCCTGCCCTTGGCCACGACCCAGGGGTGATCTTTCGGGAGGACGAGCAGACCCTTTGTCGTCTTCGTTATCGGGGACTCCGGCGCCGTCAGCTTGCCCATCATGGGGCCGCCGTCGATCACGGCGAAGTCATTCGCAACGGGGCCTCCGCAGTAGTCGATGGCCTCCTGGATCGTGATTCCTATCGGGAATTTGACCGTGGAGGGGGATTTTACGGCGCCCCCCACGGTGACGAACTTCTCAGTGACCGGCAGGCCGGAGAGGGCGCGCGAAACGTTATAGAGCGTCTCGACGTTCAGGACGACGGCGCCCACCGCGATCGGGATCCCTCCCTCCGGGACGACGCGCCCGATGGTCTCGTATACCAGCACCTGTTCGTCGCCGGCCGGGTATGTATTGCGGAGCATCCGCATTTCTATGTCAGGGTACCTGTGAATGTCTGCGCCGAGCGCGTCGACCGCGTCGTGGTACTTCTCCTTGAGCGCGTAAATCGCCCGTCTCGCGCCGCACCCGGCCCTCAGCGTCTCAAGCGTTTCCAGCAGCTCGTCCGCGTACATGGCGCCCAGCTGCTGATCCACGCGAAGCAACGGCTCGCACTCCGCCCCGTTCACTATCAGGTACTCAGGGGTGGAGTTGAGCTTCACGTGGGTCGGGAAACCAGCGCCTCCCGCGCCGATGACGCCGGCCGCCTTGACCTTCTCGAGAACGTCCAAAACATTCACTCCCTTAAGAGGAAGGGCCGACTCTCGCTTGGGCCGCGTCGGGATGAATCAACCCCTCTTTAGGTTTGTATCCGTCAGTGCTTCATGATATTATACGCACACCGTAGCGGTACTTCAAGATAGGGGGGTATCAATTTGTCATGAATTGTCGATACTATATCCCGATGCTCAACCTGGTCGGCAGGGGCTCCGTCAGCTCCGTCGGCCGGGAGGCCGTAATACTTCATGGGACGAGGGCTTTCGTCGTGGCCTCGGAGGGCAGCGTGGGCGAGGCCCAGGCAAAGCAGATTTCAGACATATTGGCGGCAGAGGGGCTGGAAGCGCGGCCATTCTGCGAGGCGATCCCCAACCCGACAGCATCGGTCGTGGAGAAGGGCGCCGCGCGATACAGCGACAGCGGGTGCGACATAATCGTCGCCGTTGGCGGCGGCAGCGCGATAGACACGGCCAAGGGCATAGGGCTGCTCGCCACGAACGGCGGCCGTATCCGCGACTATGAGGGTACGGACAAATCCAAGCGCGCCATGCCACCCCTTATCGCAATAAGCACGACCGCCGGAACCGGCAGCGAGGTGACGCAGTTCGCCGTCATCACGGACGAGGACGACCACTCCAAGTTCACCATCGTCGATTGGCACATGACGCCGAACGTATCCGTGAACGACCCGGAAATGATGCTCTCGATGCCTCCGGCCCTCACCGCCGCGACAGGCATGGACGCGTTCTCCCACGCCGTCGAGGCCTACGCGTCCAAGAACGCCACACCGGTGACGGACGCAAAGGCCTACAAGGCCGCGGAGCTGGTCGCGAGCAGCCTCCGCGACGCCGTGAAGAACGGCGCTGACATGGACGCGCGGGAAAACATGTGCTACGCGAGCTTCCTGGCCGGGACGGCGTTCAACAACGCCGGGCTGGGGCTCACCCACGCGATGTCCCACCCCCTGGGCGGTAAGTACGGCCTCCCTCACGGGCTCTGCAACGCCATTTTGCTCCCGCACGTCGTTAAGTACAACATGGATTACGCCGCCGGCCGCTACTCGGATCTGGCCGTCGCGGTCGGCGCTGGCAAAGCGTGGCATTCGGAGCGCGAGAACTGCGAGTCGTTCATCCGCTTCATCGTCAACACCAACCGTGAAATAGACATCCCGAGCGGTCTGGCCGAGGCTGGGGCGAAATTCAAGGATCTCGAGGAACTCGCAAAAGAGGCCACAGAGGAGTCCGTCGGCGCGCCAAACCCGAGGCCGTATACAGCGCAGCAGGTGCTGGAGGTTTACAGAGCGGCGTTTTAGTTAGGTTTGTCGGTGCGGACGCGCAATGCGCGCCCCTACATCTACCGGCCCCCGTCTTTAGGCGACGAGGGCCGGTAGCTTCTGTTAACGCGAATGGTTTGTCTTGCCTGCCATTTCCAGCTATGGATTGACCCGGCAGCCCCTGTTGCTGGGAGGCCCGTCATCATAGCCTATCCCGTATTCCACCAACGTGCCGCTCTGGCTGAATTCGTTGCCGGACACCGACGTGTCTACGTCATAGTTATAAGCGATTATACCGCCCTTATATACCAGGCCGCTGGCAGTTGTGCCAGTGCTATTCCCGCCGACGATAAGACCGCTGTTTTTTCGCAGCCGGATACTTCGCCGGCACCATTCATAAGCCCGACGATGCCACCAGTCATTACCATGCCAGAATCAGCGTAAGCAGAGATATAGGCAGACGAACGGGAGTTCTTCACTATGCCGTTTGCACAGCCAGCAACACCGCCTGCCGCGCTCACTTCGTTAGCGTAAGGGTTCGATCCATGCAATTCAGCGAACACATACCCGCTGAAAGTGCATTCTTCTATCTCTCCATCACCACTCCCAGCGATCCCGCCGGCCCACGCCAACGGCCCACTAAGGGACATAAACACTCCAGGACGTAATGTAATACTACCCACATTCCCGCCCTCGTTTGCGGCGAAAACCGCGCCATTGACCCTGCATCCCGATATTGCTGTATCGCCCCCATCGAAGCCGACAATGCCTCCCGCAATAAGGGCGGAGACGGAAACGCTGTCGATGTGCCTGTCAAATGTAGAACAGCTCGCCACAAAGCCGCCCTCAGTCGCTCCCACTACCCCCCCCGCAAATTGGGCAGCGGAAATGCTGCCGTCGAACGCACAGGCGTTTATCCTGCCTGCGCTGTACCCGGCGATGCTTCCCGCGCGGCTCCCGGAAACGGATGAGACGTTGATGTTAACACCCGCCATGTTGAGGCTGGTGATAAACCCTTCAGCCCCTACGGCTCCGAACAATCCGGCATGCTTGTCGCTATTTGTTCTGGTTATCGTCATGTCCCATATAGTGTGCCCATTGCCGTCGAGTTTACCCCGGAAAAGGTTTTGGTGTGTCCCAATCGGCGTCCATTCTTTCCCGGTAAGATAAATGTCCCTATCGATATAAACAGTCTTATTCAGAAAATCAGTTCCGTTATTTACCAGATACGCCAGCCCGGCGAGCTGATCGGCGTTGGTAATCGTGAAAGTTGCCGCAGACTGGTAGTTGTCATACCACTGAGTGCTGCCGTTGCCGGGCGTTGTCCCGCCGCTGTTGATGCTTTCCAGGAATATAGGTTTCACATTCGTCTCGGATGTAATAGTGATCTGCCGGAGGGCGGAGGACGCTGTGTTGTCGGAGTTCTGCGCCTCGACGAAATGAGTGCCGGGCATATACGCGGACTTGAATTCCCCGTTGGCGTCGGTTCGATCTCTTCCAGCGAGATAACCTCTTCCGCTGTCAAGGTATACGCTCACGAGCGCGTCTTTTACCGGGGCGCCGTTATGGTATACCTTGAAAGTGACTGTGATAAAATCCTGATCAGGGTTGTCTGGGGTAGATGCAGCAGCATTCAGTATCCTGTAATATTTAGCCGGTGTCAATGCCTCTCCTAAATCGGCCTCTTCCGCAAATCTCCTTTCTGCCTCTTCAGGGTTATTTTCGGGGAATATAAACAAATTCCATTCGGAAGCAAGCTCCCAGAATCCTTTATCTTTAAGTGCATCCCGATATTCTTTATTTCCAATCACTTCGGAAAGAGGTACACAAACACCTTCAGATGGAATATCAACCCATATTTGACTGGCTGGTGTGGATTTTACAATATCAAGCCCAGCGCCGTATTCGTATGCCGCCTCTACAAGCCCGGTGCAATTAAAGGCTTCCTCAACATTGCCTTTAACGAAGTCCTCGTGCATCATTCCGTATCTGGAACCAGGGAAATACCGCATATTTACATATTTTTTGCCTATTTGCCCCTTTGCCCACTGGACTGCTTTTTGGCGTTGAGCATCAGTAACTCCAGCCGGGTAAAATGCTCCCATATATGTATTGCCTCCAAAGACCCCCAATATGCCGCCGTAAACATGTGTACTCACTTTACCGTCGCCTTTAAGAGGGGGATTCGCCTCAGCGACATATTGCGTCTCCCCTGTTTCTGATACCCCTGTCACTATTCCAACATGGCCGGGCGTCCATCTTCCGCTGTCATGTTTCCTGATAAGTATGTCTCCTTCTTTAGGGATTTCCCCGTCAGGTCGTCTGACCATACGGGTCACGATATTCTGTAAATCCACAGCGTTTGAGGTTCGCTGCGAATTCAGCTCACTGTCCATAGGGAAAGCGATGGCAACGATGCCAGGTTTTGAGATACCTGCGTGTATTCTCCTAGCGTTGGTGTCGATATTGTTAATAGACCCTTCATGCCAGGCGTCGTCATAATAAACATATAGTTTCAGCACTGATGGATCTGTTATTACAAGATGGTTGAACTGTTCATCCCGATATGGGATGACAAGCGATATTGACAGCGACGAACCTGAAAAACCATCTATGTCAACCGCAAATGGCCATGTAACGAATTCCCAGTCTCCAGAAGGGAACGGCGGGTCGATGACGCCGCTTACCACCACCGATGTATTCGCAGGCAAAGCATCAGCAGCAATTCTGAGTTCTATATTTCGCATAATGGCTTTTTCATTGTTGGACGTATTCAAATAAATTTCTTCCCCAGCAACGCTTTTGACCGAGAGGAGTTCATATTTAACCGTAGTGTAGTCATAAACATCCTCAAGTTTTGTCCCTTGGCCCTCCACCACGTCTTCTGTGCCGCCAGAATTGTCCAAACTGCCGCCGCTGGTTTTTCTCAGGGAATAGGTCATTTCCGCCTTATC
>JAIRNC010000129.1 GCA_031258255.1 Synergistaceae bacterium | reverse complement strand
GTGGACGAGAAGTTGCAGGAGACGGTGGAAAAGCGCTTCAACGAATCGTTCCAGCTCATCAGCGGCCAGCTGGAGCAGGTGCATAAGGGGCTGGGCGAGATGCAGACGCTGGCCTCCGGGGTGGGCGACCTGAAAAAGGTGCTGACGAACGTGAAGACGCGCGGCAACCTGGGGGAAATACAGCTCGGCGCCATCCTGGACCAGATACTCTCCAGGGAGCAGTACGAGCAGAACGTGTCTGTGCGGGAGAACAGCCAGGAGCGGGTGGAGTTCGCCATCAAGCTGCCGGGCAGGAACGAGGACGACAAGCCGCTCCTCCTGCCCATAGACTCGAAGTTCCCCAATGAGGACTACCAGCGCCTGACCGAGGCTTACGACAATGCGGCCGGCATGGGCGCCAAGGACGTGGAGGCAGTCTCGAAGCAGTTCGAAAGCTCCGTGAAGAAGTGCGCGAAGGAGATCCGGGACAAATATATCGAGCCTCCAGTCACCACCGATTTCGCGATCATGTTCGTGCCGAGCGAGGGCCTCTACGCCGAGATCCTCCGCAGGACGGGGCTTTTCGAATCCCTCCAGCGTGATTTCAAGGTGACCGTCGTGGGTCCAGCCAATCTGGTCGCCTTTCTGAACAGTCTCCAGATGGGTTTCAGGACTCTCGCCATCGAAAAGCGTTCGAGCGAGGTGTGGGAGATCTTGGGCGCGGTGAAGACGCAGTTTGGGGCGTTCGGAGAGATCCTGAGCAAGACGAAAAAGAAGCTGCAAGAGGCGACGAACGCGATAGATAAGGCTGGAGTCCGCTCCAGGGCCATAGAGAAGAAGCTGCGCGCCGTGCAGAAATTGCCTCCCGGCCAGGCTGTCAAAATGCTGGGAGACGATCTGGACGAGGACGATAGCGACGTTCATGAAGAAGGGGACGATTTATAGTGGGTGGGTCAGCCGGAGTGAACAGAGGCCTGAGAATAGCCTGGGCGCTCACCGGCGCCGGGCATTTCTTGGGCGAGTCAGTCGAAATCATTGGTTCGCTCCGGGAAGCCGTGACGGTAGACGCTTTCCTGTCGCGCGCGGCGGTGGAGGTCTTGGCCATGTACGGGCTGGATCGTCGCCTGAGCGGCATTGCCGCGTCGGTTACAGCCGAGACGGGCCACAGCTTCCCGGTCACGGCTAAATTCGCCGTCGGCATGTACGACGCGCTGGTCATTTCGCCTACGACGAGCAACACCGTCGCCAAATGCCTCTGCGGCATAGCAGACTCCCTCGTCTCCTGCATGTACTCGCAAGCGGGCAAGAGCCGCGTCCCCGTCTGCGTGCTTCCGACGGACGTAGCGCCGGAGATGGTGTCGACCGCCCCGAACGGGAACAGGGTCATGGTCTACCCGAGACGCATTGACCTGGAACAGGCCGCCAGACTTCGGGATGAAGACGGTGTGACGGCCGTCTCGTCACCGGAGGAGCTTCAGTCGTGGCTGAGTCAGGCGATAGAGAGGGGGGCTTTTTCGTAGAATGGATTTTCGGTGTGTTCAGTTTTTTACGAAAATGACGGGGCCTCGGTATTGCGCGACAAGATTATCAGACGTGAGTAAATGAACACCCTCCGAGATTGCTTGCGAAACCAGTATCCGGTCGAACGGATCCTTGTGTATCGGTGGGAGCGCGTGGATCGTCAGGGCATGTTTTGCGGCGACGCAGAGTTCTTCATAGCCGTTTTCAAGGAGGCCGCCGTAGAGGGCATAGGGATCCACGCTGAAATCTGATCGGCCTAGACCGCATTTGATGACGACCTCCCAGATGCTAGCCGAACTAAACAAAAGCAGATTGGATTCGTTGGCGATAAATCGTTCCGCCTCCGCTGGTAATTCGTCTGCCGCCGCCCACAGCAACAGATGTGTGTCGATCAACAGCTTCATTCCATGCCCTGGAACGACGAGGCGATTTCTCTGCCGCCCATTCGGTCAAAGTCATCCGGGACAGTTATTTTGCCCTTTAAAAAGCCGATCCGCTTTCTCGGTTTTTGCGCGTCAGCGCAAGGCAGGACTGTCACCATCGGCTTGCCAGATTTGGCGATGACAAAGGGTGTTCCCTTCGTCGCGTCCTCTATCAGGGCTGAAAGATGTGTTTTGGCCTCGTGTATATTGACTTGGAGCATCGCGCGTCCCTCCTATAGACTAAGCTCACGGACTTAGTTTATCATCTCCAAGGTTCTCTGTATACGGACATCAGATCTTTATCCCCGACACCGAGTAGGCGCAGTAGACAAGCAGGGCGGCCATGACCACGTTGAGCGCCTTCTCGTGGGCCTTGAAGCAGCGCTGAAAAACGGCGCCGAAGCAGGCCCAGCACGAGAGCGAGACCAAGTTTATCATGCCCAGGCCGATTGAAAACAGCAGTGCCGCCGGAGGGGAGTCGTAGTACGGCAGTATGAAGCTTGCCATGATCGTAAGGCCGTAGAAGAATACCTTCGGGTTGATGAACTGCAGCATCACGCCGGTCAGAAACGGCCTTGACTCCCCTGGGACGGCGGAACTCCCCTTGCGCGGCATGAACATCTTGGCCGCGAGCCACAGTATGTAAAGGGCGCCGATTGCGCCGATGTAGCCCCTTATGGACGGCATCACCCGCGTGAGGTAGATATTGAACATCGCGGTCAGGAACATGATCGCCGTGAAACCGGCTATCATGCCCGTGATCACGGGAAAAGCCCTCCTGAAGCCGATCTGGCGGCCCATGTTTATCGACATTATCACGTTCGGCCCTGGGGTGAACACCCCCACGACGGCGAAGATCAAAAGCGGCATGATAGGCAAGCCCGCGCCCCCTTAATTCAGCCCCAGCAAGCGCGGGAGCAAGAGCGTGAGCTGCGGGAACGCGGCGAGGACTGCTAGCGCAGCGGTAGCGGCCGCGATCATCGGCAGGGCTGGTTTTGCGATCTGCTCTATCGTGAGCCCGCTGATCCTGGCGCCCACGAAGAGGTTGACCGCTACCGGCGGTGTCACCTGCCCTATAGCCAGATTGACGGTCATGACGACGCCGAACCATATCGGATCCCATCCGAAGGCCCTTATGATCGGGATCAGGATCGGGACGAAAATGTACATGATGGAGTTCGCGTCGAGCAGCATCCCGGCGAACAGGAGGACGATGTTGATCATCAGCATTATGACCATCGGGCTGTCCGATATGCCCAGCACGATGGCCGCCACCTTGTCTATCAGCCCCACCGTCGCGCCAAGCCAGGAGTAAAGCCCGGCGCACGCCACGACTAGCATGACGACGGCGGTAGAGGATACGCTCTCCGCCAGTATCTCGAGCAATATCTTCATGTTAAGCGTCTTATAGACGAACAGCCCGACAAAGAGGCCGTAAAACACTGCCACCGATGCCGCCTCCGTGGGAGTGAACACGCCGCCGTAGATGCCGCCCAGGATGATGACCGGGGTCATTATCCCCCAGAACGCGTCCTTCAGCGCCCCCAGGACGACTGCGGCGTCACCCCTCTTTTCGCCCCTGTACGCGTGTCTCCTGGACATTAGGTAAACGACGACGCACAGGAACCCGGCAACGGTGATCCCCGGTATGACGCCAGCGGCGAACATCGAGCTGACCGACTGCTGCATGATGTCCGCGTAGACTATGAAGGATATGCTCGGCGGGATGATTATCGCGAGCCCGGAGGCGACGGAGACGGTGGCCGTGGCAAACGCCTTGTCGTAGCCGGCCTGGGCCATGCTGGGTATCAATATCAGGCCGATTGCAGCCACGGTTGCCGGCCCTGAGCCGCTGACCGCCCCCCAGAACGCCGCCACTATGACGGTCGCCACGGCGAGGCCGCCGGTCATGTCGCCTACGATCTGCTTTATCAGCCCGACTATCCTCCCGGCGATCCCAACCTTCTCCATGATTATCCCGGCAAGTATGAAAAACGGGATCGCCAGAAGCGGCGTCTTGGCTATGCCGGCGTAGAAGCTGTATGACAGCATCTGGTAGCCCAGGTCCCAGAACCAGACGACTACTACCGTCGCCATGCCAAGCGCGACGCCTATAGGAACGCGGACGAAGAGCGGCAGTATGAAGAGCGCGAGCGTCCAGAAAACGGGGTCTTTGAGCAATGACATCTCAGTCCATCCCCGCTAGTACGCGCGCTCGCGCATAATGTCCCTGGAGGATTGCAATATGCGTATTATTATGAGCACGGAGAAGACCGGGATCCCAGCGGAGTAAACGCACGCCGGGATCCCTAGCGCGTCGGAGGTCACCCCGAGAGACCACTCGTCCCAGACCTGCGTCGAGCCCAGCCATGCCAGGAGAGCAAAAAAAATAACGCTGAGTCCGTTAGCCATGAAGAAAAAGACCTTCCTGACTTGCGGCGGCGCCATGTCGTAGACGAAAGTCATGGCCAGATGCGCGTTTTTCCTAAAGCCGATCGACGCCCCTATCAGGACGAGCCAGACGAACATGCTGACAGTTATCTCCTCGGTGAAGGCCAGAGGATATTTAATCATATAACGGGTTATTACATTGATAAACGTGACTACCGCCATTACAGCCAGGGTAACCGCCCCGGCTATCTCCTCAAAATGCCCGAAAAATTTTCCAAGCAACGCAAAACCCCCTGCCGCTAAAAAATCCGGGAGGGGGAAAGCCCTCCCGGCAAATCATCATCTTACGGAAGCCATATCCTCCTCCGCCGTCTTCACCAGGCTCTCGCCGATTTTAATGCGCCACATGTCGATCACGGGCCTCGTCTTGTCGACGAACAGCTTTATCTCCTGCGGCGTGAGGTTCGTCACCGTCATGCCGGATCTCGTGAGTTCGGCGTCCCAGTCGGTTATTTCCGGCGCTTTCCCGATGCTCTTCAGGTAATCGACGTTCTTGCCGCCGTCGTTCTCGTCGAGCCCGGCGCGCGTGAGCGCCTTCTGGTACTTCGCCGCTTCGAGCGCAGCCGCCGTTATCATCTCCTGGTCGCTTGGGGTAAAGGACGCCCACACCTTCGGGTTAGCCACGAAGAGCGTCGGGTCGGCGATGTAGTGCCAGTTGGTGACGTGTTTGTGATACTCGAATATCTTGACGGGGTAGAAGATGCTGACGGGGTTCTCCTGTCCGTCTATGACGCTCTGCTGGATCGCCGACATGGTGTCCGACCACGCCATAGTGAGCGGGTTTGCCCCCAGCGCCGTGAATATGTCCAGGAAGAGCGGGCTGCCGACGACCCGGATCACCATGCCGTTCAGGTCATCCGGAGTCCGTATGTCCTTCTTGCTGTTAGTGAGCTCGCGGAAGCCATTTTCGCCGAAGCAGATGAACTTGCCGCCCTTATCCTCTATCGCCTTCGCGATCAGCTGTCCGGCCTTGCCGTCCGTTATCGCGTCTAGCGCCTTGTACCGGTCAGGCTGGCCCGCGACGAAGAACGGGAGCGCGAACAGATTGAGCTGAGGGATCTGAGGCGAGTAGTTTATCGTTGACTGGCAGGCGAAGTCGATTGTCCCGTTGCGCAGCAGCATGAAAGCGTTCGTCTGCTTTCCTGTTGTCAGCTGCGAATTAGGGTATACCTTGATGTTTATCCGCCCGTTGCTGCGCTCCCTCACGAGGTCTGTGAAGTATTGCGCCCCCATGCCCCACCCTGATGTAATGCTGGGGACAATGTCGAGCTTGTACTCGCTCTTGTACGCGGCAAAAAGCGGGGAACACAGGGAAAATACCATGACAAACACTGCCATTGCGATGGTGAACCTCTTCATAGCCTCACTGCCTCCTGTTTTTTCTTTCAGCCCTGCCCGTCACGGACGATGCGGAAGAGCGCCGCAAAGCGCGTCATCGGTCAGTTGGGGTAGGCTGAAATTGAATTGGATGTGATTACGTGAACAAACTTTAAAGATGATACCACATATTTAAGCGAGGCGCAGTGCCGTGCGAGATAAATTTGAAATTTTTGTAAATGCGTAATATTTATTAGGGAAAAGTACTGTATTAACCGTTATTAATTTATTTCATAAATTTCTATGACTGTTTAACATTGGCATCGCTTGTCATGAGTACTATCCTTATTAACAGTAATATGGGAATAACGAACCATATTGCATGTGACTTTAGTTGTGGTTTTAGTTCCTGTTACGAACGTGTTTCATGCACAGAAATGAGGAAGCTACTATGAACAATGACAAAGCGGTTTTTTTCAAGAGGTCGGTCGCAGCGTTTGTGCTGGCGCTTTTTTTGCCGCAGACGACGCTCCCAGTGCTGGGTCACGGACATGCGCAGGCCGCTGTGGTCGTCGGCGCGCACTTGAAGTCCGACATGGCGGTTCTCGACGTCGATCAAAAAAAGGTATCGATGCAGAAGCCAAACATACTGTTCTTGATCGAGGCAACGGAAATAATGAGCTTCACGACGAAAGGCGTGCAGCCGCAGGTATGGAGAGACCCGCTGTACGACGTCCACTGGGAGGAGACGGCGGACTGGAAGCTCACGAAGGAGCGTTACGGCTACACGATCTACGACATCAACAGGATCATGAAGGAGGCCACTTTCGGCATGGGCGCGATGCCTCCCGCGTGGAGCGGGGGAAACCTCTACCAGGGGCGCAACCTTTACGGGCGCGAGAGATCCCAGGCCAATAACTTCGTAAGGGGAAAAAACCTGAAAGAGGACATGGAGATGAACAAAGACAGGTATTATTTCCCGTTCGCGGATCCGGAATACTCTGAGAAATACCTCGTCGGCGCGTATAACATGCAGCACTCCCCGCTTGAGATAGGATATGAGAACTATCCGCAGGTATGGCCGGACAAAATTTTGCCAAGGGAATACAGATACGAGGCGCGGGGCAGGGCCGGCTACGACTACATGCACGCGAACAACCACAATCACCCCAACACCAACGACGCGGGTAATTTCGACGGAGACTCCGTGCTGGCGCCGTACTCATATTCCGGCGCGGTAAGGAACACGCAGGCGTACCCGTACGCCCTCGTGTTCAAGGATCCCAAACACTGGGCCAATCCTCCCTCATCCTGGAAAGAAGAGGATCTCGTCCCGAACGACAGCAGGATGTACCAGACGAAGCTGGTCCTCTGGAACCTGCTGAGCGACAGCGGGCGCTTCAAGGACGTCAGGATCGGCATGGCGACGACGTTCCTGTCGCCGGCGAACCTCGAGAGGGCGGCCCGGCAGCGCTCACAGCACCACCACGAGATAGCCTGGGATCAGAACCCGGACACGAACGGTGTTTTTAAAGTATTTCCGTTCGGCGCCAATATAAGGACGAAAAGCTACTTCCTGCCGGAGAACAGGGGCGGTGACGCTTACATCAAGGACTTGGGGCCGCGTAACTCGACAAACTGGTCGGAGAAAAATGTCTACAGGAGAAAGGAAATACCGTCTGGGAGCGGCCGCATGTACAGCAGGGTGCAATACGAGAACGGGGCGATGCATGGCCCGGCGACGGGGGAGGTCGAGGCGTTTTTTCACATCCACGGCCAGCATTATCCGCTCTGGCACAACGCGTCCACCCATGCCCAGTACATGACCCCGAACGACGACGGCAGCGAGCCGGACGGCTGGTGGTCAAACGGTGCCGTACCCAAGGATTCGGACAATAGCACGGTGACGATGGCAGACGGGTGGTATGAGGGGACAAAAACCGGTTCCACTCACGCGGCGGATATCTCCAAGATTCACGACAACGACTTCCATGACATGTCCATATACAACGAATATCACACGAGGGCGATGGATCCAAAATGGCACAGCGCTGGCGAGGCATGGGACCGGCCTCTGTACAAGATACTCCGCCGCGCGTCGCTCTGGCTGCCTATACTTGATTCCGATTACGAGTGGAAAAGAGGCTGGTCCGCCATAGGCCAGATCGACAAATTCCGCCTGTGGATAAACGGCTTCGCCGACATCAGAAGCGACGGGGACGTCGTGACTGATTGGAATGAGAGCAGCTGGGCCTATCACTCCAAGTATGTGGGCGGCGTCGCGAGAAACGCCCAGTGGTACGTGTACAAGGATCCCGAGATCGGCGTCGCGGGCATGTTCGGCCTCGCGCAGGCGATTTTCCCGGACCCGACGCCGCTGGACTATACCCCGGGACACACGAGGCAATGGAATCAGGCAGACCGTTACCTCGACATGGGCAGGAATTACTATCGCAAGAGGGGCTGGGTCTGGTACTCGAAACGCGATAAGAACATTGACTACACGTATGACTATCGCCGCGCAAGCCAAGAGTACGACGATACGGCCGTGCCAAGGGCCCGGTTCAACTACGGTTCCGGAGAGGCGGCCGGATCGGTCCTGGATTTCTTCTCGCCCAAGCTGGACTATTCGTTCACGGGCTCAGCGGCCATACGGACCGACGAAGACTACGCGCCGGTGACTCAGCCGCAGATAGCTGATTCGGGCGGCGGGCATCGCATCAGCGTCAATACCGACCTCCACAGGGTGTCGTTCCCGATACGCTCCTCGTGCGAGGACAACTGGCTCATCGTGGTCGCTTCGGGGGCCGAGCCGAAGATCACCGACAGGAACGCCTACTCGTACAACGCGTGGGAGGCCATAAAAAACCTCTACGACGCCACCGACAAGAAAAACAAGGGCCTCCCGATGCCCGCTTATGATAACAAGAAACCGAGCCGAGGCGTGAGAAAAGCGCCGTATGAGCGGGTTACCAGGATCAAGCCTTCCGTATACAAAGACCCGCTTATCGGTACGGAGCGTGGCAAGGGGCTTAACAGGAGGGATCTCGAGGAGATAGACCTCGACCGTCCGATACGCACGCTCGTGATCGGAATGGTCGCCAGCGAACACGACCCGGACGTGATAAAGGCGGGGCCCAAGGTCGTAATGGAGGTCTTGAACATGAGGCTAAACCTCATCAAGATGGCGAATGCGGGCCAAGCGGCTCTATCCGGCAAGGAAATAGACAACCTTACGTTCAGCAATATGTATAGCGCCCCGGTACAGCCCTATTGGGCCGACGACGTAGCGTCGCTCAAGATAGCCTTCGACGCGGTACTGGGAGCCGTGCAGGCCGCGCAGGCGCCAAAGACGGCGGGCGGATCGAAGGTGGAGCAGCGTACAGATTCCAGCCTGGAGGACTCCAAGCTGTTCAGCGCGACATACCAAGTGGTGTATAACAATCAGTGGAGAGGGACGTTGCGGCGCTATCTCCCTGTAATTAAAAATGGGCAGATCGTATCTATGGACACTGCCGGTTCGTGGGAGCTGGGGGATAAACTGCTCAAAAAACGCGGCTCGGGCAACGCGCCTGGGAACATCAGGCCCTCTTACTGGGCGCCGGGGCCGGGCGGGGGTTCTTTTAAAGAGCTGCGCCAGCAGGACGCCTCGGCCATGGATATCTTCGGCGTCGGAGGCAAACTGATAACGGCCGTCGCCTCGGGCGCGCCCTTGGACGCGAACGAGGCGCTGTATCAGTGGATTGCGGGCTATGATTACTCTTATGTGCAAAATCGGTCGTACAAGCGCGCTCACATGCTCGCGGACTTCGGCCAGTCCGGGCTTGCCGTCGTAGCGAACCCGAACAAGTCGCTGGATGCCCTGCCAGGGTATAGCGCCTGGGCAAAAGCGCGCCCTGAGACAAACCGGCCCATGCTGTACGGGCAGACGAACGACGGCCTCTTGTATGTCGTCGATCCGCTGGACGGGAACCCGGAGAAGATAATACTGCCGCCGCCGGCCCTCCTGCCCATGAGGCTCGCGGCCCTCAAAACGATGCCGGCCCAGAATGGGAATCGCGTGTGGGTTGACGTGGCGACGGAGGACGGCGTGAGCGGCGGGAAGAGGTCGATACCGGCATTTACCCTCGACGGCTCGCTCGCAGCCCGAAACTTCGACTTTGGCGACGGGTCGTCGCATAAGTGGCGGCAGACCCTGCTGGGTACGCTGGGAAGAGGGGGGAACGGCTTATACATGCTCGACGTGAGCGACCACGCTAACCCGAAGTTCAGCTGGTACAGGGAAAGGTTTGGCGATATGGTCGTATCGATGGACAGATCGACTCCTTTTGGCAGGCCGGCCTGGATTGACTCGAAAGCGCTCGCCGGGAAGGACGCCGCGTGGCTCAAGCTCGGCTATTACGGGGCAAAGCCGGCGCTGGGCGTCGCCATGGCGGATGGCGGCCCGGCGGCGCGGAATTTCATCGTCGTGCCCGGAGGCGTTCAGGAAAAGATCGACCTCGCAGATAACGGCAAGGAAGGCGCGGCTCTGCTCATCCTCGACCCTAAAGATGGCGGCATTATCAGGGCCTTCGACAGCGATTTCATCGCTAAAAACGTGGATGAGAAGTGGAGGGTCGGCAACGCCGCTTTCGGCTATACCCCTTACATGGGGATGATAGTATCGGAACCGACGCTCATGAGATCCTCGAACACGGCGCTCGGCTACGCGCGCTTTGTGAGCGGGGCCGCTTACGCCTCAGACAACAGGGGGAATATTTTCAAAGTGGCGATGGAAAAGGAAGGGGGCGAGTCTATGATCCCGTCCGAGTGGGGCATACGGACGGCGGCTACCCTGCAATCCAGAAAGTCCGGCAACGCCGGGACGAAAAATAGCTTCGCCGTCCCTCACGGCGTGGCGCTGAAAAAGAACGGCGGCTCTGTATGGCTGGTCGGCGGGACGGCTAACGTGGACGCGAAAATGGACGGAGGTATCGTAAACGGGGACGCGAGCATCGGGCAGATGATCTTTTCGATAAAGACGCCGCTCAAAGCCTCGGCGCAAGACCGGACGGTCTACAGGGACGACCTGGCCAGGCTCGATCCAGATTCGAACGTCCCCGCGCCGTCAGGGGGCAGCGGCTGGTATATACCCCTGCTTACGGCGGCAAGGACGAAGAGGAATATAATGGCCGACGAATACGTGACGGCTCGCCCGGCAGTGCTGGGGGACATTATGTACGTGCCTACGTTTACGCTGTCGGGGATAGACTTGAGCGGCGTGGACGACATATGCAACTCATCGAAGAGCGGAATCAGCGGGTACTCGCGCATTTACGCGCTGAACTACAAAGACGGGAGGCCGTCTTTTAAAGGGACAGATGGCTCTAAGAGATCCTTCATACAGGTCGAAGGGGCGAAAATTACCGGCGTTACGAAACTCCAGAACGACAACGGCGCGACGACCTTGGTTTTGACTTACGAATCCTTCTCGAAAGATCCTTTCGAGAACCCCGAGTTTAAAAAGCTGGCCGCGATTAACGGGATGAGCGGCATAAGCGCCGGGGAAATCGCGCTGCACGTCGACAAAAAGGGCGAGCGTTCGGGCGTTGGGCCTGACAAAACCGTGATCCTTTACTGGATCCAGAAGTGAGGCAGAGAATGGCTTTCTAAATCATAAGTAGTTTGCCCTACGTGCCGGCTTTGGGTGTGATAGAATTACCGTAATTGGCACACATGGGCGCAGGGAGGTTTTTTCAAGGATTACCAGATGACTCAGACGGGCGATACACCGAAGGACGAAGCTATTCCGAAAGCTGGCACGGCTGAGACGGAGGATCGTGTCAAAACCTCCTTTTTGGCAAACATAAGCCACGAAATACGCACCCCTATGGGCGCTATAAAGAACATGAGCGACCTGCTGCTCCTCACAGGGCTGGACGACACCCAAAGGGGCTACGCGCAGAGCATAGCCAACGCGGCCCACTCCCTGCTCGCCATAATCGACGACCTGCTGGACTTTTCAAGGATAGAGTCCGACCGGCTGGAGCTGTCCGAGGCGTCCGCGGATCTAGGCTCCCTCTTGAGCGATATAGTGAGCCTCGTGAACCTGAAAGCGTCAGAGAAGGGGATCGACTTCGTGTCGAGCATAAGCCCGAAGGCGCCGTCCCACGTGATATGCGACGATATAAGGCTCAAACAGGTGCTGCTGGGCCTCCTCTCTAACGCGGTCAAGTTCACGCCCGCCGGGCATATCAAGTTCGAGATGGGGTGCGAGCCGGCAAAGGCGGACAGGGTGCGGCTCACGTTCACCGTGTCCGATACGGGGACCGGCATCAAGGAGGGTGACCTCGAAGCGATCTTCCGCCCGTTCACGCAGTCAGGCATGTATCTCGACTCCAGCGTGAAGGGGGCGGGCCTCGGGCTTCCGATCAGCCGCAAGCTCGTCGAGAAGATGGGCGGCCGGCTGGGGTGCGAGAGCGTTTTTGGCAAGGGCAGCTCGTTTCGTTTTTCGATAGAGGTCAGGGCGGCGTCGAGCGATTCGCTGGCTAACGTGCTAGCCCCGTTGGCGAAACGGGTGATCGTCCTGGCGGGGGGGCAGTACGCGGCACAGTACGACGAAATGCTGCGCGCTCTCGGCGTGAACTACGACATCGCCCAGGACGAGGAGACGTTCGAGTATCTGATAGGCCGGAACTCTTACACTCACCTCATTTACAAGTACGGCTGCGGACATCCCATCGTTATGAGGCACATAGATCTGCTCCCCGGCACATGCCAGATCGCGGCCATTAAGGATATCAATCTCGCGTCGAGCCAGAACACCGGGGCCAACGTGCGCGTCCTGTTCGAGCCCGTCCTCGTCATGTCGGTGGCCCATCTCCTCAACAACAAGCAGACGACGGCGAGCGAGACGGAGGCCGAGGGGGACGAAAACGGCATCATCGGCCTCTTTAAGTTCACGGACGCCAAAATACTCATCGTTGACGACAACGACATCAACCTCATGGTGGAGAGCGAGCTGCTGCGGCAGTACGGCATAGAGCCGGACACGGCCGACGGGGCCGCGAGCGCGTTCAAGCTGCTGGAGGATCGGCAGTACGACATCATATTCATGGATCACATGATGCCTGAGATCAACGGCGTCGAGGCGACGAGGATGCTGCGGGAGAAGGGAGGGTGGCTCGCGTCGGCCCCGATAATCGCGCTCACCGCGAACGCGCTTTCTGGCATGAAGGAAACGTACTTGTCCTGCGGCATGAGCGACTACATCAGCAAGCCCATCGAAATCTCCGAACTCAACAGGGTGCTCATAACCTGGCTGCCGAGGGAAAAGATAACCGCTATGGAGACGCCGGCGCCTAAGGCCGCGGCAAGCGGAAATGCCCTGATAGAGCTCCTCGGGGGGAAGCTGGACACTGGGAGGGCCATAGCCGGGATCGGCGGGTCGGAGAGCGCTTACCTGAACGTGGTCAGGGCATTTTTATCGACTGTGCCTGAGAAGATGGGGAACATGCGGCTGCAGCTGGAGACCGGCGCCTATGAGCGATTCAGGATAGACATGCACGCGGCCAAGAGTTCGCTCGCCAACATCGGCGCGATGGATCTCTCAGAAGAGGCGAGGAACCTGGAGCTGGCGGCTCGCTCGCGGGACTACAACTACATAGACGGCAATTTCGGACAGTTTTGCCAGGCAATGGACGAGCTGTTCCAGTTCATAGAAAAGGCGCTGTCGGCCAGCGAGCCGGAATTGAGGGATTCGAGGCTCACAGGCAGCGCGGCAGAGCTCCGCTCCATGCTGGAAAGGGCGGACGAGCTGCTGGAGACCCTCGAACATGACGATGCCATCGATATCTTGGATAGGGCCATTTCCAAGAGCTACGGAGAATATCTGGACCGGCGCCTGCTCCAGATAAGGGCCGCCGTGGAGTCGTTCAACTACGACCGCGCGTCCAGCCAGATTCGCCAGATATTCACGACAGGCGAGCTTTCGAAGGGGGCCGGGCGATGAGCGGCAAGCCGTCTTACAGCATTTTGGCGGTGGATGACGACGCGACCAATCTCAGGATGCTGCACGAGATCCTGAGCCCTTCTTACAAGGTTTACGCGGCCCCTTCGGGGGAGAGGGCTATGAGGTTCCTGGAAAAGCGCGACGTCGACTTGATCCTGCTGGACGTCGAGATGCCGGGGCTAAACGGCTACGAGGTGATAAAGAGGCTGAAGGAGGATCCGAGGCTCGCGCCCGTCCCCGTCCTCTTCCTGACCGCACAGGAGGGCAGGGACAAGGAGGAGACGGCTCTCCGCCTGGGCGCGGTGGACTATATCCTGAAGCCCATCACGGCCGGAGTCGTCCTGGCGAGGGTCAATCTCCACATGGAGCTCGAAATTTACCGCAAGCGCCTCGAAACGCTGGTCAGCCAGAAGACGGCACAACTGAGCGACACGCAGAACTCCATACTGGACATACTGGCGGGCGTGACGGCCTGGCGTGACAGCGGCACCGGCGGGCATATCACGAGGACGACCGCGTATTCGCGGCTCATCGTGGAGAGCATTATCGAACATGGACACCCCAAATACGTCATAAGCCCCCTGTACGGCGATAACATCGTCAAATCCTCGAAGCTGCACGACATAGGCAAGGTCGCCATATCGGACAGCATACTGCTCAAGCCCGGCAGGCTCACCGGCGAGGAGTTTGACGAGATAAAGAAGCACACGACATTCGGCGCGCAAATGATCGACGACGCGATAGCGGATCTCGGCGACGAATCGTCCTTCCTCCACGTCTCGCGCGAGATAGTGATAAGCCACCACGAATGGTGGAACGGCTCGGGCTACCCGATGGCGCTGGCGGAGGATGAAATCCCGATTTCAGGCCGCGTCATGGCGATATCCGACATTTACGACTCGCTGACCTCGGAGAGGCCGTACAAGGGCGCCATGAGCCACGACGAGGCGATGGACATCATATACGGTGAGACCGGCACCCACTTCGACCCCCTGCTGATCGAAATGCTGCAGGACACGTTCCCCCGATTCGAGGAAATCGCCGCCTCCCAGCAAAACGCAGGAGGCGCCCCTCGCGGCAAGCGCAGCCCGTAGGGCGCGCAATGTGTGTTCCGGGCTGTCCGAAAATTGACGGCACGGATGTCAATCTTTTGCTTTTCGTCCATTCGCTGCTGCTTAATCGCCTTGATCGCCCATGCTATATCCAGGACATTTGAGGAATGAGTCGTAATGACAACTTTCAAATTGGCATTAAAACTTTCCCGCCACTCTATCCAGTTCGCGGACATTATTTACTATATCGTCAAACGCGATCCCCTCAAGCAGCTTTTCGCGTTCGCGGGTAGTCGCCATGCCCTGCGAAAAATTGCCGCAGGAAGTACACCGAACCCACAGCGCCGAGTTCTTTTTTTAAAGCTGACATCCCTGCCTTGCGGACAACATTTGGATTGCGGTAATCAATCGCCGTATTATTCATTATCCAAAACCTCCATCAACCAAGCCACCGGGTTATGGAATCCGTTGATTATTATACTGGTACGCGGGAACTTCCTCAACGGCAAAAAGCTTGTTTAATGAGTCGCCGACACTGCTGCAGGACACGTTCCCCCGATTCGAGGAAATCGCCGCCTCCCAGCAAAACGCAGGAGACGCCCCTCGCGGCAAGCGCAGCCCGTAGGGCACGCATTGCGCGTTCCAGGCTGTCCGAAAATTGACGGCACGGATGTCAAGTTTGAAATATTTGTAAAATAGGCCATCGCGGTTGAGGGGTTCGCGGGCTAACGCGAAAAATTGTAAAATTCTATGGCAAGGTTTCCCGCGTTACGCCCCTTTTGTTCCTTTTGGAGCATTAGTCACCACGTCATATTTTAGCAGACAAAGGGCGCGCGGTAAACAGCTTGAATTATGTAGGCTAATGTAACGGATTGTCGCATTGTAAACTATGTTTCAAAGGTTCAGCTCCAGATAAACGTTGTCCATCGCCTCCCTGTCAATGCCGATATATCTCAGGGTGTCCCCGCTTTTGGAATGGTTGAGGAGCTTTTGCACCAAGCCGATGTTCCCTCCTGTCTTTTTGTACACATGGTAGCCGAATGTCTTGCGGAGCGAGTGGGTCCCTATCTTCTCCAGCCCGATGGACGCGCCCGCTTCTTTGAGGATCCGGCGCGCCTGCCAGCGGCTCAACTGACCGCCCCGCCTGGAGAGGAACAGTGGCTCAGAGTGCCTTGCCAGCGGGCGCAGGGCAATATATGCCGATATTGCTTTTTTGACCGCGGCGTTTAGAGGGAAGCGCTTGGTCTTGCCTGTTTTCCGCTCTCGCAGCACGACCACGTTGACGATTTGCCGCTGGCCGTCAAGCACATCGCCTATAGTGAGCGAAAGCAGGTCGCTTATCCTGAGCGCCGTGTTTATGCCCATCGTGAAAAGCAGCACGTCCCTTTCTCCACGCGATTTCAGTACCGTTCTCATTTTCGAGATCTTGCCTATGTCCCTGATCGGATCGACTTCCATGCTTTTCTCCTTTACTAAGTCCGGGCACGATATTTTATCGTTGCGCTTTTGCAAAAGCCACACACAAGGTAAAAATAAACTCTCTTCCGATGGCCAGGTGGACGCCTAATGCTCCAAAAGGAACAAATGTAGCATAAGGGAATGTTTTTATCCTTGCGGTAAATATCGCATTACCCTTAGCGGTCATCGACGCAAAGTTCAAAAAATTTACTGGAGGTGTGCGGGATGAGTAAAAAGAAATTCGCGCTGTGGGCATTTTTGTCAATTTTTTTGTTTGTTTTCGTTGCCGCTGGTTGCAGCGGCGGCGGCGGCGGTGATGGTAGTGGTGGAGGCGGCTCTTCAGGTGGTTCCGGCGAGTATTCCTTCAATGATTTGGAAGGCACATGGTCTTTGGTGCCGGGAACCGGGCACGGAACGGCTAGCGGTAATTATGCCGGCTATCCTATATCAGGCACCGCTGAGTGCCAAATGCTTGAAATTGCAATAGCCAACATTCGGGTCAATTCGGACGCGACGCTGGCCGATGCAGCATTCGCTATGTCTACATATTGGACATTTACGGCAGAAACTCCTTACGGGTCTTTTTCAGGGTACGATTTTGAGGGTGAATTTTCCTCCGGTGCCGATGATGTCGAAGATCCGCCGAAGCTTAGAAAAACCGGCTCAAATGCTTTCGTTTATGAATACAGCGTCAATGAAGGTGACATGTACAACAGCACCATTACAATAACGCTCACTTCATCCACCACGGCGAACGTCAGGCAAACGTTTGATTACACCGGCGGCGAGCTGGCGGGTACGGTAGATAAGGCGGAAATGACCTATTCCCTGAGAAAAACCAGCGGCGGCAGTTTGGACAATTCTGGCGGCACAGAAGACGTGGTGGAGGGCCAAGGGACAAAACTTGAGGATGTTTATGACTA
>JAIRNC010000124.1 GCA_031258255.1 Synergistaceae bacterium | reverse complement strand
AAAAATGCCCCAAAAAAACGGATGCAGCAGCAGCAAGCGTTCACGGGCATTATAGTGACAACGGCACATTGTCAGGAATTCACTGCGAGACGCTTGATTTTCTGACGATGCTGTTGGTTCTTATACTTTCGACTGCCGCATCCTATTATACATACACAGCTATATAACACAATGCCCTCAACATAGCAAAACTGACGGAAAAAAACGGGCGTCTGGGGCGGAAACGCACCGGCTCGCGCCTGGGCCGGGACGGGTGTCATTTTTCGTGTCGCACTGCTTCGCAACGGCAACCCGAAAAATGCCCCCCGCCCCGCCCCCGTCGCGCCAAACGCGCCAAGCAAACACTAAATCCGCGTTTGGCGCGTATTCGTCGGCAATGCGAGGGATTGCCGCGCGAGCGCCCGGAAGCGTACTTACGGTACGCTGAGGACAGCGAGCGAGGCAAGCGTGAAGCAGTGTCGGCGAAGACGCGCCAAACGCCTCGTTCAGTTGAACACGTTAGCCAGATCCGCCGACACGAGGCCCTCCTTGACGGACCGCAGACAGCAGTATAAAACGCCGACCATGACGCTCATCATGGTGCCAGCAAACGTCCAGGCCCCCAGCGCGGCGATGATGACAGGGATGCCGTTGCCTGTGATATATGTGATTAGCGCAAAGACGCCGATTATCAATAAGGCAGTGACAAATGACAGGATGCCGGTCAACGACAGCAGGGCCAAGACCTTCCACCTGTAACCTTTGGTGAGCTGCCTGCTCCGCCCCAGGCTGCCCCTGACGCCCAGCCCCTCGATGACGCAGGACGGGATGGCGACGCTCCACATGCAGGTCAGGATTATAACCGGGATGAAAAGTAGCAGAGCTGAGAGGCAGAAGCACAAGCCCATGCTCAGGAAGAGCAGGATCAGGCGCCCCGTGCGCGACGCGGCGCGCGAGAGGGCGCTTCCCATAGTCACGCGGTTGCCCATGAATGACTCAAAGACGGCGTAAGCGACCGCGCCCTGGATAATCACGCCTAATATCCCCAAGAGGACGTTCAGCGCCTTCCCCACATTGCTGACTTCCACGCTCGGCATGAATTGCATGAAGGACGACGCGCCCAAAAAGATGGTAGGGATCGCCGCGAGCCCCAGAAAAAGCAGCGGATTCTTGAAGATCGTCCTAAAGGTCTTGCCCATGACGGACCCCACGGAAAATTGGACGTCCTGCGCACTGTAATTCTGATCCAATTGATATTTACCCCTTTCAGTAGTGGGTGACTGACTCGGACTCCCTGATCAGCCTTGCCGTATGCCGTCCGCGCTCGGTCTCGAAGTAGCTGTACGTGCTCTGCGGGACCATGGCGCGGACGGCGTCCATGTCGCCGTCGTGAATCGCCTGGCGGACCCTTGACGCGCTGACCGTCCGCCCGCCCAGCTCGAGGCGGCTGACCTCGACGCATTCGATCCCATATTTTGGCAGTTCCTCCTTCATGACGGAATTATAAAGCCCCGTGACCCTGCTGAACGGCTCCGTGCCGACGTAACGCCTGCTCACCCCCAGCGCGGACGCGATTTTCCTGAAAATGTTCAGGTCGAGGTGCGCCTGCGCCGTTATTGCCTCGTCGCCGTCCTCCAGGAAGTACGACGGAAACACCGCGGATGATATCATATAACTGCGCGTCTGGTGCAGCGTCACATTCCGCAGGTCGGAGACGCCCTGCCTGACCAACTCGTATCTGTCCTCGAAGGGGAAGAACGACGCGTCCTCCGAGACCACGAAGAGATGCACGTCGCCGCTCTCCCGCGAGGCGCGCTGGGCCAGGTATCTGTGCCCGAGGGTGAACGGGTTGCAGTTCATCACGAGAGCGGAAGAGTCCCCCTCCCGCCTGTGGGCCGATACCTCGGCGATGTACGACGAAAAGCCGTTCCTCTTGTTCTCCATGAACGTGACGAGACCTAGCCCGGACGCTATCTCGTAAAACCCCATGTCCTTGAAATACCGCGCGCTGTCCTGTTTCGTGTACAGGAAGACGTGAGTGACGCCGTTGTCTGCCAGACGCCGCAGCAGAGACGTGACGACCGTCGCCAGCAGCCCCTCCCCCTGGCGCGCCCTGTCCACCGCCACGCAGCGGATGGTGTCGGCGGAGCAAGAGCCAGTCGCGATGAGGCTGTCGTCCGCGTCAAATATACCGATGGTATAGTCAAGACGCGCGTCCCTCCTGATGCCCTCCCGCGCCAAAAGCCCGTCCAGCTGCCTCTCGTCCCTGCCGCCGCTTAAAACCCTGACCGTCTGATAGCCTAGCATATCCCGCTCCGTTTCCGCAGCGCCGCGGATGTCGCCCGCCCGCCACAGGGGTCGCGATTAACACTGATCTGCAATCAGCGGCCCCAAAAGTCAGAAGATTCCCGCGGCAGTGTCCGTGCGCCGCAAGACGCGCGTCCTCGCCCGGCGGAAATTGGATCGGCGTGACGCGCTTGACATATTATATACGAACTCCATATTTGAATTCAACAAAAGAAATGCAACAGTAATTTACACGAAAAATTATAAGCAAAATACACGGTGATTAATTTTAATTGCTCTATATATTAGGGAACCCATTGAATTGACATGAGGCAGAAAGGGGGGCCGGCGAATTAAGCTAGTTGGCAATAATAATTTTGGAAGGGGATCATAACAATGCGTAAAGTTATTTTCATGATGTTGACCGCTATATTCCTGTCGGTGTCGTGTGCGGCGTTCGCGGCCGCCGCCTACCCGAGCAAGAACTTCGAGTGCATCGCCCCGGCCGGCCCCGGCGGCGGCTGGGACACCACGATGCGCATGGTGACGAAGGTCTTGACGGAGCAGAAGTTCGTAACGACCGCCATGCCCGTCTCGAACCGCCCCGGCGGCGGCGGCGGCGTGGCCCTTGAGTACATCCAGAGGAAGAAGGCCGACCCCTACCTCCTCACGGTGTTCTCCCCCCCGCTCATACTGATCAACCTGACAGGCCAGACGCGCCTGAGCTACAAGAACCTCACGCCCATATCCATGCTCATAAACGACTACGGCGCGTTCGGCGTGCCGAAGAACTCCAGGTTCTCCAACATTGGCGAGGTGTTTGAGGCGATCAAGAAGGACCCCAAGAGCGTCAAGATCGGCGGCACGTCGTCTCTTGGCAGCATGGATCACATCCAGTTCCTGGTAGCGGCGAAGGCGGCAGGCATCACTAACCTCAAAGAGCTCCCGTACATCGCGTTCCAGGGCGGCGAGGGCCTGGCATCGCTTTTGGGCGCGCACATCGACCTGCTCTCGACCGGCATGGCGGAACTCGTCGGCCCGAAGGAGTCAGGGGACATCAAGATCCTGGCGCTGACCGCCCCGACCCGCGTACCCAGCGGCCCTCTCTCGGACGTGCCGACGCTCAAGGAGTCCGGGATCGATGCTGAGTACATCAACTGGCGCGGCATCTTCGGCGCTCCCGGTATGCCGGAGACGGAGCGGGCGTTCATGGAGGACGCGCTCAAGAAGATGGCCGAGACGCCTGAGTGGAAGGCGATCTGCGAGCGCAACGGCTGGACGCCGGTATACAAAGGCGCTGGCGATTTCACCGCGTTCCTGGATCAGAGCAACGAGGAAGCCAGATCCCTCCTGAATGAAATAGGTATGCTCCGCAATAAATAGGTATGCTCCGCGCGAACTAAAAATTAACCATTTGGCGCGGATTCGTCGGCAATGCGAGGGATTGCCGAACGAGCGCCCGGAAGCGTACTTACGGTACGCTGAGGACAGCGAGCGAGGCAAGCGTGAAG
>JAIRNC010000068.1 GCA_031258255.1 Synergistaceae bacterium | reverse complement strand
CGCATAGGAAGTCGGCAGCTCGATGTGGCAGTGCTGCACTGTCGGGGTCTGGTACGTGCCTTCGACGCGTATCAGCCCCTCTTCCCTTATCGCCTCCTCGAAATTTCCGTCCTCGACGCCGTGGCGCTTCAGTATGTTGCGGGGAAATCCCTCGTGGAGGGGTAGGACGCCGTCGCCCATCGCCTCCTCTGGGTCGATGACGACGGGATATTCCTCGTACTCCACCTCTATCGCCCTTAGCGCCCTGGAAGCAGAGACCTCGTCCTCCGCCACGACCGCCGCCACGTCGTCGCCGTACAGCCTCACCCGCCTGTTGAGCAGCTTGCGATCCGTCGGGTCCTGATGCGACGGATCAGTCGACCACGGGTGCCCGGCGGTGGGAAACTCAATGTCCGGCACGTCGAAGCATGTAAAAACCTTGACGACCCCAGGGATCTTCTCAGCCCGGCTCGTGTCGATCCTGACGACGAGGCCGTTTGCTATCGTGGAGTGAAGTATCTTCGCTATGAGCGCGTCCCTGCCCGCTAAGTCGTCCGTGTACTTCGCGCGCCCCGTCACCTTGTCGTATGCGTCCACGCGCGGCACGCTGCGCCCTATTGCCTTTTCTGCCATAAACACCCTCCTGCCGTTTCGGCGAAATAATAAACGACCCGCCGAAGCCTCAGCTCATATAATAAACATTACAAGAGTTATGTCAACCATAATGTGGCGTGATTGAGATTGCCATGAGGTTCGAGGTGGCTTTGGCACTCGGCTGAACGCGGGCCTGCCGCGCGGCTTTTAAGCGAAATGATCGTTGAAACGGGTCGTCCGTGCTGTATAATATAAATCAGAGTTTCTTTTATTTGCGGGGTGACGATATGACAAGTGAAGAACGCGCCGAAATGAAGGCGCTCATGCAGGAAGCCATTAACCCATTACGACAGGACTTTTCGGTTATGCAAAAGGACGTTGCCAGCATACACGACAGGCTGGACAACATCGAGGCGAAGCAGGACGCAACGGACGCCAGGTTGGATGCAATGGGCGCGCGGCAGGACGCAACGGATGCCAAGCTGGACGCCATGAGCGCGCGGCAGGACGCAACGGATGCCAGGCTGGACGCCATGGACGCGAAACTGGACGCCATGAGCGCGTGGCAGGGCAGAACGGATGCCAGGTTGGACACCCTGGACGCGCGGACAGAAAAGTTGGCGCTGATAATAGAAAACCAAATCGACCGGGCCATCAAGATTTTGAGCGAGGGACATATGATCCTGAACCGCAAGCTGGACGAATGCATCGGGTTAAGCGACCGGGTAGAGTCATTGGAACACAGGATGTCCGCTGCGGAATACGCCCTTAAAAAATAACCGTAAAAACTGTTGCTAAAAAAACAGCGAGAGCGAGCTCCCTGGAAAATCTAGCCAGGCGTCTCGCTCTCGCTTCGTTCATACCTTTTTCTTCCTGTAGAACGTGTCGTCCATCGGCAGGCGCGCCCTCAGCTTCCCGTCGAGGGCGAAATACGCGCCGGCTACGGCGGGCGCGGTCGGGATCGTGGCCAGCTCCCCCACCCCCTTCGCCCCGCACGCCACGTCGAGCGCCCCGGGGCCGCGCACGAAGCGTATCTCTATGGGCGGCACCTCCGTCGAGCGCAAAAGCCCCAACGTGCCGTACTTCGCCTGGGGCACGCTGCCCGCCAGCGGATAATCCTCTGTCAGCGCGTAGCCCAGGCCCATGGCGACGCCGCCCTCGACCTGTCCCTCGGCCGCCTTTGGGTTTACCACCCTGCCGATGTCATAGGCGGCGGTGACGCGCGTCACCCTGCCGTCGTCGTCCAGCTCGACTACCGTGGCGGCGTATCCGTAGGCGATGTGGCTCTTGGGGAACTCCTTGTCGCTGCCCATAGGATCCGTCTCGCCCAGGTACTCCGCGTAAAATTCCTGGCCCTCGAGGGCAGAAAGGCTTCCGGCCCGCCCTATCGCTTCTTTCAGCATTACGGCAACCCTCCGCGTGCTCTCGCCGGTGAAGGTGGTCTGGCGGCTCGCGGTGGTCGTCCCTGCGTTTGGCGTCCGGCGCGTGTCCGGCGGCTCGGCCACGACATCCCCGGGAGAAAGGCCCGCGACCTCGCAGACCATCTGCGTCGTGACGGTCGCTAACCCCTGGCCGATGCAGGCGGCGCTCGTCCTCACGTGCGCCTTGCCCCCCTCGACGGAGATTATGCATCTGCTCGTGTCCGGCAGGCCGACACCTACCCCGCTGTTCTTGAAGAACGACGAGATGCCCGCCGTTTTCGCGCTTTCATAGGCACCCCTGACGTTTTCCAGGCACTCACGGAGCGCCGTGCTGTCGTCTGCGATCTGTCCGTTGGGTAGCGCGTCGCCAGGGCGGACGGCGTTCCGGTACCTTATCTCCCACGGCGATATGCCGACTCTTTGGGCAAGCAGGTTGAGGTTGCTCTCTGTCGCGAACGCGCTCTGGCTCACCCCGAACCCCCTGAACGCGCCGGCCGGCGGGTTGTTCGTGTAGACCGCAGTCCCGTCGATGTCGACGTTCTGATAGTTGTACGGGCCAGCCGCGTGGGTGCAGGCCCGTTGCAGCACAGGCCCGCCGAGGCTGGCGTAAGCTCCCGTGTCGGACACGATCACGGCCTTCATCGCGGTGAGGATCCCGTTCTCGTCGCACCCGGTCGTGAAATCCATCTCCATCGCGTGGCGCTTCGGGTGTATCCTCATGCTTTCGTCCCTAGTGAGCAGGACCTTGACCGGCTTTTTCAATAGCCACGCCGCGAGCGCTGCGTGATGCTGGACGCTCATGTCCTCCTTGCCGCCAAAGCCACCGCCCACGAGCTTGCCCTGCACGTGTACCTTTTCCGGCTCGATCCCCAGCATCCGGGCGCACTCGCGCTGCTCGTCGTATATGCTCTGGCCCGCCGTCCACAAAAGGAGGCCGTCACAGCCCTCCGGCATGGCTATCGCGCACTCCGGCTCCATGAAGGCGTGCTCCGTGAACGGTACGGAGTAGTGGACGCTCACCACGTGGGCGGAATTTTTGAGCGCCGAGTCTGCGTCGCCCCGCACTAGATGCTCGTGAGAGAGTATGTTGCCGCGCTCGTGGATCTTAGGCGCGCCCGGTGCCAATGCCTCAGCCGGCGAGGTCATGGGAGGCAGGATCTCGTAATCCACCCTCACCAGTGACTTTATCTCGTCCAGACGCCCCTTGGCGCGGGAGACCACCAGCGCCACGGAGTCCCCCACGTACCGGGTGATGTCGCCCTCGCGTATCATCACGTCCCAGTCTGAGATGAAGGCCAAATGCCCGATCTTGTTATTGCCTGGCACATCCGCCGCCGTAAAGACGGCCTCGCAGTCGGGGTGGCGCAACGCCTCAGACGCGTCCACGCTCAGGACGCGCGCGCGCGGGTGCGGCGACCTGAGCGCGGACGCGTGCAACATGCCCGGCACGTCTATGTCGTCCACATAGACGCCAGTGCCGAGCGTCTTCTGCGACGCGTCCACGCGGTGGAAGTCCTCGCCCAAAGCGCCGCTGAAGCTGCGCCGGGGCACTGGCTGCCCGCTTCTGAGCAAGCCCGCCGCGAGGCGTATGGCGTCCACTATCTTCACGTAGCCCGTGCAGCGGCAGACGTTGCCGCGAATGGCGCGCCGGATCTCGTCGTCCGACGGATCCGGAGTGACGTCCAAGAGGCACTTCGCGCTCATGACCATGCCCGGTATGCAGTAGCCGCACTGCACCGCTCCAGCCTCTGCGAAGGCCCACTCGTACACCTCGCGCTCCCGTTCGCCCAGGCCCTCTATCGTCACGATTTTTTTTCCGCCCAGCTTGTCGAGCCGGAGGACGCAGGCGCGCGACGCGCGTCCGTCCACGATGACCGTACAGGCGCCGCAGGCACCGCTCCCGCAGGCGTTTTTAGTGCCTGTCAGCCTCAGGGCGTCCCTCAGAAAATCGATCAGTTTCATATTGCTGTCGCTCGTGACGGCCCTGCCGTTCACCGTAATCGTATACAAGACAGCACCTCCCGCGCATATTATATTTACCTGAAGGATGCGTCAGCGCGGCGCTTCTTCACGTAGGCACCGCTCTCCACGCCGAAGCGGCTGAAGGCCCGAGGCCAGCGGCACGGCGCGCGCTGAGTCCTTCAGGGCGCACTTTCGCCTATCCCAGCGCGCCGGAGGCGCCCCTCTGGACGTATCGCCCAGTCGGCGCGCCGCCAGCGAACTTGCCGCCCCTGAACAGCTCGACGCCCCTCAGGTATACCGATTCGATCGACGCCGGCACTTCCATACCCTCGAACGGCGTGTAATCGACGTTCTGGAATTGCGTCCCTGCCGATATCACCGTCCTGCCAGACGGGTCGAGCACCACCACGTCGGCGTCAGCGCCTGGGATCAGCGCGCCCTTTCGCGGATAAATGCCGAAGATGGCGGCAGGGTTATAAGAGACCGCCCTGATCATCGCAGGGAGGCTCAGGCGGCCTTCGGCCACGCCCTTGTACATCAGAAGGATCCTGTTCTCCACGCCAGGCAGGCCGTTCGGGATCGCGCTGAAATTATCCAGGTGCCCGTCCTTCTGCCCCGCGAAGCTGAAGGAGCAGTGATCTGTCGCCACCACGTCGGCCAGGCCGGATCGCAGCGACGCCCACAGGCCGCCGTGGTTTTCCCTCCCCCGGAGCGGGGGCGAGCAGACGTATTTCGCGGCCTCCGGGCCAGGCGCGTATAGCGAGTCATCGAGGTAAAGGTACTGCGGGCATGTCTCCGCAAATACGCGCGAACCTTCCATCTTCGCCTCGATGATTTTCTTCATCGACGCGCAGGCGCTCACATGGACGACGTAGACCGGCGCGCCAACGAGGGACGCTATGGCAATCAGGCGTGAGACGGCCTCGGCTTCTACCGCCTCCGGCCGCGATAGAGGGTGTAACTCCGGACCCGCGCGCCCTGTTCGGAGAAGCTCCGCAGTCCGCGCCGCTATCACGTCACCGTTCTCGCAGTGGACGCAGAGCAGGCCGCCCGCGCTTGCCATTTGCCCGAGCGCGTCGTATATCACGCCGTCGTCGACCTGCAGCGAACCCTTGTAGGCCATGTACATCTTAAACGACGTGACGCCGGACGAAACCACTCCGGGCAGATCACCCCGCGCGGACTCGTTCCAGTCCGTTATGGCCATATGAAAGGCGTAGTCGCAGAAACATTTCCCGTCGGACAAACGATGCCAGTTGTCCAGGCCTCTGCGGAGGGATTCGCCCTTAAACTGCGTCGCGTAGTCGATCACGCAGGTCGTGCCACCCGCCAAGGCCGCCTTCGTCCCAGTGGAGAAGCTATCTGCCGTCCTCGTCCCGTCGGACAGGGGCAAGTCGAAGTGCGTGTGCGCGTCTATCCCGCCAGGCAGGAGGTATTTGCCGGAGACGTCTGAAACGCAGTCCCCGGCCCTCGTGATGTCAATCCCCACCTGGGCGATCACCCCGCCCTCGATCCGCACGTCGGCGCGATACGCGCCGTCAGGGTTCGCCACTGTTCCGCCAGCGAGGACGACAGCCATCTCAATCCACCTCTATAACTGCCGGGGCTTCCGTCACTTCGGCTGGGAAGACCACGTTCAATATGATTCCCACTATGCAGACGGCCGCCACCGAGTCCTCGAAGAGGTACTGGAAGAGCCTTGGCATGTGTTCGTACACGTTAGGCGGCAGGGACGCCAGCCCAAGGCCCATCGCGAATATCACGGAGAGGACGACGATGTTGCGGTGGCTGAAACCGGATTTGGCGATCAGCTTTATGCCGTTTATCATTATCATGGCGAACACGCTTATGACCGCCCCGCCCAGGACGCTGTTGGGCATCATGGAGAATATGGCGCCGATCTTAGGGACGAAGCCGGCGATCATGAGGGAGGCAGCGCCGGTCGCTATGCAGAACTTATTCACTACCTTCGTCATGGCCACCAGCCCGGCGTTCTGCCCGAACGCCGTGTTGGGCAGCGTGTTGAAGAGCGACGCCAGCATGGAGCCCAGCGAGTCGGCCATTATCGCGCCGGACATCTCCTTCGTCGTGGCCTCCCTGTCGAACGCCGCCACAGTTATGCCGGACGTGTTGCCTATGGTCTCCAGCCCGGACACTACGTAGAGCGCGGCGAACGACAGCACCGCCCCGGCGTGAAACTCATACTTGAATCGCATAGGCATGGGGACGCTGAACCATGCTGCGTCCCGGAGCATCCCGAAGTCCAGCCGCCCCATGAAGAACGCCGCTATGTAGCCCACGATGATCCCGACCAAGAGCGAGGAAACCTGTAGCGTCCCCTTAGCGAAGCGCTGGCAGAAGAGGATCGTGACGAACACTATAAACCCGAGGACGATGTTCTGGGCGGAGCCGTAATCCGGCGCGCCCACGCCGCCCAGGAAGTAATTAGCACCAGCGCCCAAGAGGTTCACGCCGATGCTGATCAGCACGGCGCCGATGACGAGGGGTGGGAAAAACCTCTTCAAGGGCACGATGAAAAAACCCATGAAGAACTCGACCAGGCTGCCCAGAAGCGCACCGCCCAGCACGCCTGGCAGCCCAAACGCCTTCGCCACCGTGATGGCCGTAGGAACGAAGGCGAACGACGTACCCATCACGATCGGGAGTTCCGCGCCTATCCTAGGCAGTTTCGATTTTTTGCCAAACAGCGAGACAGGATAGAGCTGGAAGAACGTAGTCAGCCCAGACACGAACATCGCGCACTGCACCATGAGTATCCTGTCCGCGCCAGCAAGCCCGACTACGCCAGCCACAATGAAACAGGGCGCAAGATTCGAGGTAAACATCGCCAGCACGTGCTGAAGCCCCAACGGAAACGCTACGAGGAACGGCGGGCGCCCGTCGAGCTTGTATATCAACTGTTTTCTCTCTTCATACGAGGTCATGGCAACTCTCCCTTTCGATCAGGTACGTAAAAGGCAGGACTCGCGTCCTGCCTCGCCTCTATCTTCCGTTCATCAGAAGGGTCATGACGGCCTTCGCCGTGTGAAGGCGGTTCTCCGCCTCGTCGTAAACGACGGAGTGCGGCCCGTCGATCACGGAGTCCTCCACCTCGTTGTTGCGGTCCGCCGGGAGGGCGTGCATGTAGATAACGTCTTTGTCGGCGGTGCCGATCTTCTCCTCCGTGCACTTCCAGGAGCGGTGGGCCATGAGCGCGTCGTCAACTACCTTTACGGCACCGGCTGGCGCGTTCCCGGTCTGGTCGTTCACCCAGTTGCCCCAGTTCTTCGGGATGACGATGTGCGCGCCCCTGTAGGCCGCAGCCTCGTCGTCGGTCACCGTCAGCGTCCCGCCGTAGCGCTCCGCGTTGGCCTTGGCCTTCGCGATCACCCAGTCAGGCAGCTCCCAACCCTTGGGGTGCGCCAGCGTCACGTCCATGCCGAAGCGCGGGAAGAGCAGCGCCTGCGACACCGGCACGGAGATGGGCTTCTTGTGGCTCTCGGCGTAGGCCCAGATGACCGAGACCTTAAGCCTGTCCAGCTTGCCGCCGAACTTCTCCTTCATGGTGAGGAGGTCGGCCAGCGCCTGGAACGGGTGGTACAGGTCGCACTGGAGGTTCATGATTGGGACCTTCGACCACTGGGCCATCTCGTTCAGGTACTTGTTGCCGTAGCCCCAGTTGCAGTAGCGGCACGCTATGGCGTGTCCGAAGCGGGAGAGGATGATGGCCGTGTCCTTCGCCGATTCGCCGTGGGCTATCTGCATACTGCTGGAATCCAGGAACCCCGCGTGTCCCCCGAGCTGGGCGAAACCGGCCTCCATGGAGTTGCGCGTACGCGTGGACTGCTCGAAGAACATGAGGAACATGCTCTGATCCCTGAGATACGGGGTGGGGATGCCCTGGGCGAATTTCAGCTTGAGATCAGCCGATACGTCGAGCATGGTCTCGACTTCCTCACGGTTAAAATCCTCAAGGTCGATGAAGTGCCTGCCGCGAAATACTGTCTGCATTTAAATACCCTCCTACTGTTTTTTTCGTGAACTCACGTTTATCGCTATATTATATTTTTAGTGTGCTCAGGCATCTTGTCCGCGTACTTCTCGACGTACACCGACGGTATGGCGGCGTACATGGCGGCGCAGTCCACCAGCTCGCTCTTCCAGGTGTACTCGTTCGGCGCGTGAGCCTGATCCTCGTGCCCCGGGCCGAACCCTATGCAGGGTATCCCGTGCATTCCCATTATCGCCACGCCGTTCGTGGAGAATGTCCACTTGTCCAGCCGCGCGCGGCGATCGAACATCGACTGATATGTATCCATCAGCGTCTCGCAGACCGGGTGATCCTCCTCGATGACCCAGGTCGGGAAGTAGCAGTCCGTCGGGTAGACCAGGCCGGTGTACGAGGGGCGCTCGTACCTGTACATCCCGACCTCAGCTCCGGCCGCTTTCACGGACGGCAGGTTCCTGATCTGCCCAAGGGCGTATTCCGCGTCCTCTCCCCTCGTGAGCCTACGGTCGATGGATATTTTACAACTGTCCGCGACTGCGCAGCGCGACGGGGACGTGAAGAATATCTCGGACACGGTGAGGCTGCCCTTGCCCAGGAACGCGTCGTCCTTGAGGTTCGGGTGGAGCGCGCGGAGTTCCGTCAGGATCGGCGCCATCTTGTATATCGCGTTGTCGCCGCGCTCAGGCGCGGAACCGTGGCAGCTCACGCCACTGGTCGAGACGTAGATCTCCATCCTGCCGCGCTGCCCACGGTATATGCCGCCGTCCGTGGGCTCCGTGCTGATCACGAACTCTGGGCGCAGCTTGTCCTCGTTGATTATGTACTGCCAGCAGAGACCATCGCAGTCCTCCTCCTGCACGGAGCCCACGACGACGAGGGTGTAGTCGCCGCCTAGCCCCATATCCTTGATTATCTTGCCCGCGTAGACCATGGAGGCCATGCCGCCCTCCTGGTCGCTGCCGCCGCGCCCGCCTATCCTCTGGGCGTCCTCCGTGCCCTCGTAGGGGTCGAACGTCCAGTTGGCGCGGTTGCCTATCCCCACCGTGTCGATGTGCGCGTCCATGGCGATGAGGTGCTTCCCGTTCCCGATGTAGCCCATTATGTTGCCCATGGGGTCTATCTCCACCCTGTCGAACCCGACGCTCCTCATCTCCTCCTCGATGCGCGTCACGACGCGCTTCTCGTCGCAGCTCTCGCTCGGTATCGCTATCATGTCGCGAAGGAACCTCGTGATATCCGGCTCGTAGCTTTTCGCGGCCTGGACGATCTTCTTGAAATCAACCATTAATTTTTCCTCCTCACAGTTTTTTTAATCAGCGGTTCC
>JAIRNC010000032.1 GCA_031258255.1 Synergistaceae bacterium | reverse complement strand
CCCCTTCGGCCGAAAGGAAAACGCGCGCGGTTACGGTGTTCGTGTCCTGCGCGAGAATTTTTCTGCCTTTGAAGGGCCTTATAATTTTTACGCCGCTCGTCGGCACGTCAGACCGCCCTCTGGCCTGAATCCATATATCCAGTTCCTTAGGAAGGACGGTGACTACTTGCCCTCCTGTCATTTTATGGACATCGCAGATGCTAACATCAGAGACGTCTTTTATCGCGTAATCGTAAATTGTCCTTGGACAGTGCTTCCCCGCTGGCGCCCCGGACAGCGCGCAGACCTTCCTTCTGAAAATCCCGCTTGGCGGTCTCTTTATTCGTTCAGCGCCCCTGTCCCATATATCATTGAAAACGTGCAACATTACCGGTGCCGCCGTATCAAGCCCGACGAGGCGATCATCCGATGTGCCATTCGGCGCGCCAAACCAAATGACGACCGTAAAGGCGTTTGAGAAACCAGCAGCCCATGCATCGCGAAAACCGTGGGAGGTTCCTGTCTTGAAGGCTATCTCTCGATTTGAATCCTTTACTATCTGCTGATATAGAGGCATTAGCCGCCTAGTGTCTTGCAGTATGTTCTCCGTCAGCCAAGATGCCTCCGCCGAAAATATCTTCCTCCTCGTTTCGTTTTCCTCTCTCGTCCATTTTAAGTTTGATATCATGCCGCCTTCGGCAAGTCCCCTGTATGCTGCCGCGAGCTGGAGAAGGGTGACCTCGCAGCCGCCCAGTACCAAAGAGTCCGTATAGTACCCGCTTTCTCTGTCTATATAAGAAAAACCAAGTTCGCCAAAAAGGGACCGGACATCCCTGTACCCGAGTTTCCTGAGAACCCTGACGGCTGGCGTGTTCAGCGACAGCGCCAGTGCCGTCCTTGCGCTTACAGCGCCCCTGTGTGTCATGTCAAAATTGCGGGGCGCGTTCCCCCTGAAAGAAATTGGCGTATCTGCCAAAAGTGACGCAGGGGATATAATGCCTCGCTCGAAGGCTCGCGCGTACACAAAAGGTTTCAGGGCTGACCCCGGCGATCTGGGAGCATCCCCGCAATCTACCTGCGCTCCGGGAAACGAAAAACCGTGACGCGCATTGCCGACATACGCCAATATTTCGCCGCTCTCGTTGTGCACGACAACGCCGGCCGCCGTTATCCCGCCCGGCAGGTTACGTATCGCCCTTTCGAGATTTATCTCCAGCGTCCGCTGATATCTGGAATTTATCGTCGACAAGACTGCGCCATCGCCATTTGAATTTCGCAACACGTGATTAGAGGCCATCGCGCTCTTCCGAGGCATCTGGTGCCTTGAGGCAGTGACCGGTTCTCGTAAGGCAATGTTTAGGCTCTCCTCGCTTATGTAGTTTCTCGTGAAAAGATACCTCAATACATCATCTCGAACGACATGAGCCCTCTCGGGATATCGGTCGGGCCGTCTGCGGCTCGGAGATTTTACGAGCGAGATTAACAGCGCGCTTTCCGCAAGCGAAAGACGGCTGGAACTTTTGTTGAAATATGCCATGGAGGCAGCCTCCACTCCACGTATGTTCCCTCCAAAAGGCGCCCTGTTAAGGTACATCTCTAATATCTCGTCTTTGCCCATCATTGATTCGAGTCTGACAGCTGCGTAAAATTCTATTAATTTCGTCATAAAGGTGCGAGGCCTTGGGCGGGAAATCCTTATTACCTGCGTCGTAATTGTCGAAGCACCGGAAACTATCTTCCCAGTTCTCAGGTTATCGTAGGCGGCCCGCAGCATGGCGAGAAAATCTATGCCGCGGTGATCGTAGAAGCGCTTATCCTCTACAGCGACCGCAACCGTTGCGATCCAGCTTCCCATCTTGTCGAGTGAAACGGGCAGACACCATTCATCGTCTGCGGAAAGGAAGACGCTCAATACCCTGCCGTTTCTATCAAGCACAGAAGGAGAAGTGGCGAAATTTTTTATATTGCCCCGATATATCTCCTCTGGTTCCAAGTAAGTCAAGCAGAAAAGGGCAAGCGCCAAAACGATGGCGCTTGCCGCAAGGACTGTAAATCTTATTGCCCTGATGCCTTTTGCTTGTTTCATGAAGATTTGCTCATCGATTCTTTACGGTAATCGATGAAGTAGGCCCGGTACTTCTAATTCCCGGGGAATACATCGCCTCGGCATATATTGGCGGGAGCACAAATTGCCCGACTGTCACAGCTCGCATCGTGAATGTCCATCTATAGTCCTTTGTGGCCCTCTCAAGAAAGATCAGCAATCTGTCATCCCGTATTTCATGATGCGTCCCATAGCTGTATCCTTCTTGAGGATACGTATATTGATTATCGGGATCCATAAACCTTGGATTTTCTATTTCAATGCCACCGGCGAGCGGCAGGGTAATGGCAATATTTTTAGCCTCCCCTGAAAATGGCGTCACTGTAATCCGGCCCTGTATGCGGTCGCCTTGCTTGACTATCGGGGAATCCTCGAGCGGCGTCCCGTCAGAGGAAAGATACTGGACACGGACGCTAATTCCAATATCCTGCTCTGGCGCTTTCTTAAGCGGGACACCGTTTGCAACCCAGAAAACGTATCCATTCCCTGTCCCGCTGTTTTTAACGGTCAGTTCTTTAGTTTCTTCGCCTATTTCGGCGCTTGCCGTCTTGTCCTGGCTTGTTATCGCCAGAGGATCGCTGCCTTGTTCGAATAGTTCGAGAACCGCCGTACCCGAACTGTAATTGTGCGCGTAAAAATCCGCTAACGCAGGAAGTGCAAACCCAAGCTCCTGTGTTGTGAGGTATTTATTCCCTTTTATGGAATCGAGAAGGCCTGATGCCGCATTCACGGCATTAGGGGACGACGGGTCAAGTTCATTCCACGCCAGAAGATAGAGCGCCAGGTTCCTCCTGTCGGAATCAAAATTGGGTCTTTCCCCCTCTGACTCTTTTTGAGATGTTATAGTCGGCAGTTTATCGCCCAAAATGGACCGAGCCACATCTTTCTCCCCTGCTCTCGAAAATGCCGCCGCGAGGAAATAGCGGCCGTACGGAGGAATAGAGGAAATGTCATCCTTGAGGTATGACATCCAAGCCAGGGGAGGCGTGTCCTTGAGGGAAATTACGTAGGATGCGTAAGCTATCTGCCCAAGTGATGATGAGTATTGCGTATCCGTACCCCCTTCAGGAGGTGACGAAATCATCTGCCTCAAGTTGTTAATCGCTGATGAGAGAGTTTGCTCTGGCACAGGTATTCCGCGTTTTTCGCAAGCGACTAAAAAGTGCGTGGCAAAGATGCTGGCCCACTTGGACTCTCCTGTGCCCGGCCACATTGAGAACGACCCGTAGTAATTCTGGTAAGATTGAATGATGGATATACGCTTCGCGAGCGCCGCTGCAAGCTGGGAACGGGTTGCCAAGTTTGGGTCTACAGCGCTGACCAGATCCGGCAGAGATAAAAGCGCCCACCCGGATGACGTTGTCTGCTCAAGGCATCCGTATGGATAATAGACCAAAAAATCAAGCGCCTCGGTGATCCCGATCTCGGGAAGGCCAGACATCGTCACGCTCGCGCGCCTAGTTCCGGGCATCCAGTCTGCCGGGATCTGAATTTTTTCGGCACTGTTTGGTTTCACTACAGCGCTGCCGCCTTCTGTGATACTTGGGAAGGGCGGACGCACTGGTATCTCAGTCAGGATTTCAGTAGACCCTCCGGCATATCGCGCTATCACGGATATCTTCGATACGCCGACCGCATCTTCGGCATCAAGTAAAAGCGGGACAACAAAGACTTTATCTGTTTCAGGCAAGGATAGACTCGTTGCCATGCCCTTTCTAATATCCGCCGAAACCGTTTGCACCCCCGCGATGCTGAGTGGCCCGTCGATCCTTACATCCAGATCGACATCGAGCGGCGCCCCGGTCTTATTGAAGAGCATTATCTGGGATTCAAAGGAATCTCCGGGAGCGACAACGCGTGGCAGGGAATGTTCCACGACTAAGCTGTCGGATACGGAGAAAAATTTCTCCTCCGCTCCATAGGCTTTCTCTGTTGCCGCAACTGCCATCAAACGCGCCTTACCTGAAAACTCTGGGAGAATAAATGAAAAATTTACTGTCCCATTGTTATCTGTAACAACCCTCTTACATAGCGTCAAGACTTCAAACCTCTTAGCCCTCACAGGCGAGAGATTTGCCTTGCCAATGCTTTCCGGCGCGAGATTTCCGCCGCCTGGTTTCAATAGCTTCAGGTCCTCCCAAGTAATAGGGATGAGTTGGTCATAAACATCGTATACGAACATACCCAGCGCCCGACGTTTCGAGAAGTGTAGAAATGGGTTGGGCGTCTCGAACCTGGTTAGGCCTAACACACCGTCATCTACCAACATGAGCGTGACCTCGCCCTTTACTGGCTTTCCGGTGCTGTCTTTCAACCGGAGGGTGAAATTATTTTCAGCCCTGGGTTTCAGTTTCTGGGGTACAGTCATGTCGATGCTCAACACATATCGAGACAACGAAATAGTCAACGGCACAGCGGAAAAAGCCCGGTGAGCGCTCCATGATTCTTCGCGGGAAGCGGCTGAGCGGACGAGGTGCGCCGTCACCCATGAATTCGGTGCCATCTCCTCCGTGACATCCCAGGTAAATTCAGCCTCCCCTCCTTTTGTGGCCGCAACCTCATGATAGAGAGTCTTACTGGTTTCGACAGAGAGGAGGACTGTTCCGTCAAAATTGCCCAAAACCCTGGCGCGAGCTTTTTCGCCGGGATTGTAAGCGGCCTTGTCGAGCCTGATTTCAAGGGTTTCTGGCTGGACTGCCTCGGAATCCGCAAACCGCCAGCGCTCGTCCGCTACCCAAAAGAGCCGCGAAGCGGCAGCGCCGGAACCCTCAAGCGTAATCTGATAATATCCGTATGATGGGAATATCACATCTGCAGAGGCTTTTCCTCCATCGAACCGAAGTTTTATTTTTTCAAAACCTTCCACAGGTATGTACTCCTTCACCCACTCGGTATGCTGGTTTCCTCCCTCTGTGGTCGTGATAGGGTGAGTTTCCACCTTGAATACCGAGAGAGCCGCTTCAGTAGAAAGGGCTTCTCCATTCGAAGAGATAGCGGCGAAAGCGAATGTGGCTGAGGTCTCTGTCGAGATTTCCCCTTCGGGAGGCCTTATCCCAAATAGCGCATTTTGGGGATAGTACGGGATTGAGAGGGCCTTATAAACCCATCGTCCGTCATCCTGCATTACCCCGACCTCTAATATTACGTCTAGTATGGATGGGGGGGAGAGGGACGGCACTTTAAAAGCGACAGTCGCGTCACCAGACTCCGAAAGATTTCCTTGGGCAAGCGCGGAAGATTCGGGCGAGAAGGACTTTCGGTTATCGGAAAAGATATACCCAGGCCACCTCTGATTCGAATATTCCCGGGGAATAAATCTCTCCGTTATCTCATAATTCAGCCCGTCCGATGGCGATCCAAACAGGTACTGGGACGATATAAAGAGGCGCGCATCCTGATCCGGGGCAAGCTCGCCTTTGTCGGAGCTTACCTCCACGTTTATCCTCGGAGGCGCAAAATCTTCAACCAGGAAAGACGCGTCAGCGATACACTTTTCCTCTCCAGGAATATACGCCTCTGCCCTCCAGGCACCGATCTGGGCGGCGTCTGAAAGCAAAAACTCAGAAGAGGCCATCCCCATTCCCGACAGCATCGTCGTAGACTCCTTCCAGAGACGCCCGTCAGGAGTTTTGATCCTCAGCTGTACTGGGAAAGGTTCTTTTATTGATAGATTGTTTTCGCGAAACAGAAGGAAAACCGGGACGCTCTCCCCGGGGCGAAAGACCCCACGAGGCGTATAACACATGACTTGGTAGGCGCCACTCGGATAATCCACGCCGGAGTAGTCCCCGCTGTACATCTGGCTTATGCCGTCATCGAGCAGAAGCACAGATGTGTCCTTGCCCTTTGAAAAAACCGCCAGATGCGGCCTCATCAATGCCCCCTGCCACTCATGATCGCTGCTGTGAGTCCATACGCCGCTTGGGCTGGTAACGCCCTCTGCCAGGATTTGATTGCTCTTTGAGTACACCTTGACGTTCGCGCCTGAAATGGGTTTACCGTCAGAGATAGAATTTACCCACGCGATCAGGCTGGTGCCGGAGAACTTCAATGTCCCCGCCATGTCCGTGACGTTTACTGTATCGCGGGCCCATGGCCAGTAATCTGGCCCGGTTGCGGTGATGGCGAAAATCCCCTTGGCGTCGCCTATTACACTTTTTAGATCTATGGCGCTTCGAACCGTCTCGTTAGGCGTTGAGTCGACCACGTATGATGCCGAGGAGACGTCCTCGGCAAGATTGCCGAGATAATACGGCCATCCGTCCAACATAACATAGGAGACGTTGTTGTCATAAACGCGCTTGACGGTAATATCCAATTTTTCCGTATTTACTGTCGAGATAGGGAGCATGAGGGCTTCCGCCGCAGATGATAAAAACCGCCCGCTGTGCTGAAAGAATACGCTAGGCTCGGCGTCAGGGAAGATGAACGAGCGTGTCCAGTCCTCGGAGAGGGCCGCCCCTCTCATCGGAGGCAAACCCTTTTTGAGGCGGACTGTTACCTTTTCGCGGTTTTTGAAATCGCCTATTATTCGCAGCGTTGAGTCGTAGGATTCATATTTAACGTCCCTTTTGGGCGTGATCTCGATAAACTCCCCTGCCTTGCTCATATCGAGGTTGGAGGTGAGGTTGAGATAAATTGACGAATCCCCATAATAGTTGTACGACGTCCGGGCGGCAGAATCGAGAACCTTGAGTCCAAGATCGCGCTCCGCTTTGACGGACACTGCTTCCGCGAGGCCCAGAGTCCCACGCTCCGGCGTAAGGCCCTTTTCTATGTGAAATTTGATCGGCGATGCGTCGCCGGCAGGAACGCGCACCCGGGCGACTTTCAAATTATCCCTGTTCCCTAAGACAAGGGGGACGCTCTGCCCGGAGGAATCCTCCGCGCTCAAGAACGCCTCAAGTTTCGCCGTGCTAACCGGGAGGGAAAAGGAGAACTCGTAATCTATATACGCCGCGTCCGTATCGAAATTCGTCTGGCGAAAACTCAAAAATTCAAGGGGCGCGGTGAAAAACGCGTATTCGCGCGCGCCCGTTATCACAGAGCCGTGAACGTCCCGCAAGGTGCTTTTTATCTCAGCGGCATAGGACGTGGCTTCCATTATGCCAGCAGGGCTGAATACGAACGTAGCGCGGTCAGCCCACTTGCCAGTGCCGGAGAGCTCCGGGGTTATCGAAATGGGAAACTCGCCAGGCTCAAGCGCCCTGCCAACATCGCCGCTAGAGACAACATCCTGTGTGAATGTTATCCTGATGGGCTCGACTGCCCTTATTGCTCCCTGCGGAGCGAAGCTCTGGATGGAGAAACCTCCGCCTGAACCTTGTCGAGCCATCCAGGAAAACAGGGCGAGAAGGACTGCCAGCGAGAGGATTCCGGCGAATAGGGGAAAGTTCTTTTTGGATAACATATCACACACCCCCGTTTTATAAAAAAATTTTCATCTTGCGCGTAAAGAGCGGCAAGACGCGCGGTCAATCAGGCGAGCGCGGCGGTTCGTAGCTGTTGCCCATGAGTTTTTTCCAGTCCACGCTGTCGTCCAGCAAATTCGGGATCACGGCGTCCGGGTAAAACCAGTGCGGCCCAAGCCCGATCAGGACCTGCCACCAGTCGTGGATATCGGGCGGGTTGATCTGCCCCTCAGGCCCAATCCTGCGCAACTCCCTATATATGAGGGCCGTCATCTGGTTCTCGTCAAGGCTCGCTGTCGTCTTCCCATAAAACTCTACCAAATAGAAGTACGAACACGCGCCGAGCTGGAAGAGGACGTCCCTCCACTTGTCAGGTACCCTGCCTGTGCGCGCGAGCACCACCCGCTTCTTGCTGCCAGCGGATTTATGGTTTACGACGAAGAGTATCTTGCTCAGGTCAATGTGGCGCAGCTCATCGTACTTCTTGATAAGCTCGTCGGCTATCGGCCTGACGCGGCTGTTGCATATCTCGAAATCAAATTCGTGGCTTGCTTCCATGAAACACTCAGCTCCTTTTTTGCCGTCTAATTATACAACGAAGGGCGATTGTCGAAACAAAGGGCAATTATAGTCAAGCCTTATGATCACATTTTTGCCCCATTATCGTCCTCGTTTGGCGTTCTTGATATTTTTCGATGAAAAAAAGAGCGCCCTGGTCTGTGCCGGGCGCTCTCGCAGTTTGATAAGCTTTCTTATGCCAATATTAATCCGAGAACAGGCGCGGGTGGCTTTTTTGGAGCCGGACGGAGATCACTCCGGAGATAATTACAGCCACCACCAATTTGATCGCGTCCGTGAGCAGGAAAGGCGCCAGCCCGCTAGCTATCGTCTGGCTGACGGTAAAGCTCTTGCCCACGATGACGTTCAAGTTGAAATATAGCCATGCGCACCCCACGAGATCGTAGGCGAACACGCCTAAAAGGCAGGCAAGCGACCTCGCCGCCGTCTCCCGGAGCGAGTTCCCGTTAACCTTAAGGGCTTGGCAGATACGCCCCGTCACCCACGCTGCCGGGATAAAGCCCACGACAAAGCCAAAGGACGGCGAAAGGAGGCTGTGAAAACCGCCGCCTCCGGCAAACACGGGCAGGCCGAGCAAACCCATCAGCATGTACATGGTCATCGCCACAGCCGCGCGGCGTCCTCCCAAAAGCAGGCCGCTCATAAGGACCAAAACAGTTTGAAGCGTCAGCGGCACATACGGGAGAGGAATCCTGACATTTGCGCCCACACCGGTCAAAACGGCAAAAAGAGCGCAGCCCGCCATCTCCTTTGTCGATAACCAGTAACGCGCCGCTGCCGCATTTTTCTCTGTTCCAGACATGATGAAACCTCCTGAATGTATTGAAAGTTTTTTAACGCATAAAACTCGGGTAATTCTAACACAACCCCATTTGCGAAAACGAGTGCGAAATAGCGGCAATATGAGTTTTTGCGGCGTTCGCTCGAAAAGCCCGGGCGTCCTGCGCGAGTTTTATGGCCAAAATATGAGTTTATGAGCATTGATTTATATTAACCTTTATCAGGGATGCAACGTGCGTTGGGCGCAACGCGAAGCGTTGAGGTTTTCTTTCAAGTCAACTCGTGATAGACGAGTTGACTTGAAATCAGAATGAGGACGCCGCGCTCGCCACCCGTCGCCCGATACATCAAAAAAGCGCCGGCCAGATCTTGAAAATCCGGCACGACGCCCTGCATTGTCCTGTTTTTATCGTTTTAACGGCAGATTAAGACTTCTTATCTTGGTTATCTTGGGAAATTAGATTTCCTGCCCTTCATCCTGAAGAAAGCCGGCGTGTCTATGGGCGAGGTCATGTCAAAGAGGGACTCCGATGACGCGGCCTCCTGCTTGGCTGGCTGTTTTCCGCTTCCGCCGGGGCGCTGCCCGGAATCCAGATCAAAGCCGGTCGCGATCACGATCATCTGAACCTCGTCCGCCATATCCTCGTCGTACACCATGCCCCATTTGAACGTCGCGTCCGGATCTATGAGGTCTTGCAGCTTTCTCGCTGCTTCCTGTACCTCTTGCAGCCCTATGCTCGAACTCGCCGTGACGTTCAAAATAACGCCCTGTGCGCCGTATACGGAGTTTTCCATCAGAGGACACTCCATCGCGCGCCTCAGCGCGTCGTCCGCCCTCGTCTCGCCCTTCCCGGAGCCAACTCCCATCACAGCTCCGCCGGCGTGCTGCATTACGCTCTTGAGATCCGCGAAATCAACGTTAATCTCACCGGGCTTAGTTATGATGTCAGTGACGCCCTGAACCGCCTGGCGGAGCACCGTATCGGCCATCGCAAAGGCTTCGGCCAGAGACGTGGTGCGTTCCGAGAGTTGAAGGAGACGGTCATTGGGAACGACGATGAGCGCGTCCGCGAATTTCTTCAATTTTTCGATGCCTCCGTCGGCGAAGGCCCGCTTTTTTTTCCCCTCAAATGAGAATGGGCGCGTTACCACAGAAACGGTGAGGATGCCCATGTCCTTAGCTATCTCCGCTATGACCGGCAACGCCCCTGTCCCTGTCCCGCCGCCCATCCCGGCCGCCAGGTAAATCATATCGCACCCCTTGAGGCACGACCTGATCGCGTCGCGGGACTCCACTGCGGCTAATTCGCCGATTTCAGGGTTCGCGCCGGCGCCGTGCCCTTTAGTCAGCCTCTCGCCGATCATCAGCTTTTCCACTGAGAGACACTTTTCGAGACAGTGGGCATCAGTATTCACAGCCAGAAACTCGACCCCCTGGACGCCGTTCCTGATTATATGGTCAAGGGCGTTGTTGCCGCCCCCGCCGACCCCTATTATCTTTATTCTCTCCCTGCGCATCCCAGCAGGGACATGCTGTTCTTTCGGATTGTCCTTTTCCTGATTTAATAGGAGTTCGTCGTCAGATATAAAATCAAGAGCGGAATCCACCACCTCGCAACTCCTCCTTTGTGACCACCGCACCCATCCTCCTACAGCGCTCTCATGAGCTGTATCATATAGAAAACGATGGCAATGTCAAGGCAGCCGGCTTTTTGTGGACAGAAGCGCTACTCCATCTTTACCCACTCGTTGCCGTCGCTCCTTGAAAGCGGCATATCGCCGCTATAGACCACAGCGGAGCTGAGGTCGCCTACGGCAAAAAATGCCAGCCCTCCTCCCTTTAAAACATATCTGTACAGCGTGACGGCTTCCCCCATCTGCGCCACCCATCTGTCGAATCTGCCGGCGTACTTTGGTTCCTTGAAGTTCGCTACCCCAAGCCCATCCGGGGTCTTGAAGTCCTTCGCGCTCGACACGATCTCGATAACGGCGTCGTTTTCCATATAAATGAGCGTCTCCGGCGCTTCTATGCCGCCGCCGTAACCCCAGACCGAATGCTCCCCGTCGGAGACCTGTTCTTTGGGAGGGCCCCAGTTCGAATCCGCTATCAAATCCCTGCTGGTCGCGCCCAGCGTCACGCTGCCAAAAGCGGCGCCTGGCTCGATGACGCAGGAGGGATCCGTCGGCCGCCCCAGCATGGCCTTAGCGGCGTTGGAAGCGTGAAAGGCGCGAGTGTCGCCCGAGGCGACAAATTTGCCCATCTCCGCGAAGCCGTCCAGCGCTTCAAGATAAGACCCCAGCCGCATCAGGGCCTTTGAAGAAACGTAAAGCAGCTCCGCGTCCCCCTCGCTTCGGCGAATGGCCTCCACGAACCCCTCGCGCGCGGCCTTTGTGTCGCCCAAAGCCTCTAACGAGACCCCGATCATATAGTCGGCGCTCGCGGGCGCGCCCAGTTCCTTCGCCCTCTTGAGGACGTTCAGCGCGTCCTGGCGCATATCGTGGTCAAAGTAGAGCGACCCAAGCCGGAACAGCGCCTCCCCGTCGTCCGGCTCGTCCTTCAGGTGAGCTGCGTACTCGTCCATCGCGCCCCTGTAGTCCCCCTGTTTTTCCAGAGAATACCCTATTCGGAAATGCGTGCCCGTCTGCCGCGGCTTTAATTCGAGCGCCCTGTGATAAGTCTCCAGCGCCTCCCCGTAGTCGCCCTCTTCAAAGCTGATGTCAGCTGCCTGAAACATCCTCGCGGGGACGTAGCTGTCCCTGTAATAGAGGGCGCCGCCCGTCAACAGCATGACCGCCAGCACCGTTTTAGCTATTTTAAATTCCGGGCGCAAGGACGAGATGCCGTTTTGTGCGCGCTCCTGGGAGGCCGCCCTTTTTTCGTCTTCGCTCAATCTATATTCCCCCTACCCGAGAATACTGGCTATCTTTGCACATTCGCCGCTTCACGAGAAAACATTCTTATACAGAAGCAGAAGTGCGTCTATTCTACCAGCCAAGGGCAGAAATTTGAAGTTTTATTTGCACTCTTCTCGCGGTAGGCTAAATATGCTAAAGTAAAATCATAATTGTGACTTGGAGGCCTGTTTGTGAGACTACTGTTCAAATCAGTGAACCTTGACACCGTTACCCCTTATATGGAGTTATGGAAAAAAACACCGCAGAAATCGTCAGACTACTCGTCCGGCGTCCTGCTCTGCTGGGAGCGCGCCTTGGGCTATCAGTTCTCGTTCGAGGAGGACGAGGACTTGGTATGGATTAGAGGGCAATCGCCAGAGGTCCACTATCTGGCGCCTGTCGGCAGATGGGCGCGCCCAGACTGGGGGGACATGCTCCGCGCCAGGTTCGGCAGCCCAGCCGTCTTTCAGATCGTACCCGAAGCGCTAGTGGATATATGGCGCGAACAGCTAGGTGACGCCGTACAGGCCGAGGAAAACAGGGCGAGCTGGGAGTATCTCCACCACACGGAGGAATTGTCGGCGCTTTCCGGCAATAAGTACGTCAAAAAACGCAACCGCATAAACCAATTTATCAAGCAAAATCCCTACAGGTATCTCCCCATAACGGAGGATCTGCTCCCCAGGATCGCCGAGTTCCAGAAGAAGTGGTGTGAGTCCTACCGCGTCTTCAGCCAGACCGGCAGCATCGAGATGGAGAGCGACGGCATAATCCGAAACATCCTGGGCAACTGGTCAAGGCTGCCGCAGATGCTCGGCGGAGCGCTGGAGGTGATGGGCGATATCGTCGCGTACACGATTGCCGAGAACGTCGAAGACGATATCCTGATGATCCACTTCGAGAAGGCGAGCCTTGAATTAAACGCCGCTTATCAGGTGATCAACCACGAATTCCTCCTCCATGAGGGCTCCAGGTTCAGCATCGTGAACCGCGAGGAGGACATGGACGACCTGGGGCTTCGCGACGCCAAGATGTCCTATCACCCCTTCGACTTCATAAAAAAATACACCGTGAGCATCGCGCTGTAGGATAATTATCGCAATTTCTGGCAGCATATTAAATCTACATAGCGACAATTACTGATTCTGGAGGCTACTTGAGATGACGACAGAGACGCACGACGATTACTGGCCCCAACTGAGCGACATACAGCGGGCGAAACAGCGGATAGGTTCCGTCATTACGGCCACGCCGCTTACCAGAAACGCCCCTCTCTCGGACAAGCACGACGCGGAGATCCTGCTGAAGCGCGAGGACTTGCAGATTGTCCGTTCGTACAAGATAAGGGGCGCGTATAACAAAATATCGAGCCTGTCGCGCGAGGAGGCGGCGGCAGGCGTGGTGTGCGCCAGCGCGGGGAACCACGCTCAGGGGGTGGCTCTGGCGGCGAACCTGCTTGGCATCAAGGCGACCATATTCATGCCGAAGCCGACACCTCACCAGAAGATAGCGCAGGTCAGGATGCACGGCAAAAAGAGCGCGGAGATCATTCTCTCCGGCGACACCTACGACGACTCCTGCGATGAGGCGGTCACGTACTGCGAGGAGAGCGGCGCCACGTTCGTCCACCCGTTCAACGACCCGCTGATCATAGAGGGGCAGGGGACGGTCGGGCTGGACATACTGAACGACACGAAAAAACCCATCGACTACCTGTTGCTGCCCGTCGGCGGCGGCGGCCTGGCGTCAGGCGTATCCAGCGTATTTAAGGCCATAAGCCCCGAGACGAAGATCATCGGGGTGGAGGCGGCAGGGGCTGCGTCCATGAAACGCTCGTTCGAGGCCGGACATGTGACGACGCTGGAGGAAATAGACACCTTTGCCGACGGCATCGCGGTCAGGACGCCCGGCGAGATAACCTACAGGATTTGCAGGAAGAACCTCGACGACATCCTCATCGTGCCGGAGGGGAAAATTTGCTCCACGATACTGGAGCTCTACAACGAAAGCGCGATCGTTGCCGAGCCGGCCGGCGCCGCCTCCATCGCGGCCCTCTCCCTCCTAGGCGACGCGATACGGGGCAAAAGCGTCGTGTGCGTGGTCAGCGGCAGCAACAACGACATAACGCGCATGGAGGAGATAAAGGAGCGCTCCATGCTGTTCGAGGGGCTGAAACACTACTTCATCGTGCGTTTTCCCCAGAGGGCGGGCGCCCTGCGCGAGTTCCTTGAGAAGGTGCTTGGCCCTAACGACGACATCACCCTCTTTCAGTACGCCAAGAAGAACGCGATGGAGAGGGGGCCCGCCATCGTCGGGATCGAGGTCAGCTCGCCCGATGACTTCGAACCCCTCGTCTCGCGCATGAACGACAATCAGATTGTCCACGAGTACCTCAACGACAAGCCGGATCTGCTGAGGATTATCTGAGGGGTCATACACCGCGGGGCGTTTGGCGCGTCTTCGCCGACACTGCTTCACGCTTGCCTCGCTCGCTGTCGCGAGCGTACCATCTCAGGGCGCTCGTTCGGCAATCCCTGGCTGCGGGTACAGCAGCCTGTATGCCTCTATATTGCGGAGGACGGCTTTAACGTAACCGCGCGTCTCCGCGTAGGCTATGTCCTCCACCCATTCCTCCATGTCGGATATGGGCTGCGCGCTCCACCGCGTCACGGGAGTGCCGCCCGCGTTGTAAGCCGCGAGGGAGCGGGGAGCGTCCTTGAAGCGCGCGAACAGCCCGGCTAAGTGGTTAGCGCCGAGCAATATGTTGCCGCTTGCCGTTTTGTACGAGTCCGGCGCCATTTCGAGCTTCCTCGCCTCCTCGCGCGCGGTCGCCGGCATGAGCTGCATCAGCCCGTACGCGCCGGCAGAACTCGTCACGTCCGGTTCGTACAGGCTTTCCTGGCGCATCACGCCCCATATTATGGCTGGCTCTATGCTGGTTTCCATGCTCGCGTACATCACGTCCTTCTCGAACGCCTTCGGGAAGTAACACCGCAAGACCTCCGAGGACGCGTATACCTCCGCCGGTATCGCCCTCTGCAACACGCCGAAGTTCCGCGTCGCGGCAGAATAGTCGCCATCCCAGAGCGCGAGGCGCACTGAGCGGTACATGCCCGGGATATCCGCCTCGCCCTGTGCGGGCTGCGCTGTCTCGCTTTCCAGACGCGCGTAGGTGACGAACCCCCAGTCCTCCAGCGCGCTGCGCCTGTCGTAGCTCACTGGCGCGGGCGCGCTTATGATGCCGCCTTGCGGGTTTGCCAGGAAGGTGTGGTACTCCGCCGGGTACCACTCCGTGAGGCGGCTCTTCACTCTCTCTGCCGCCACGGGGCTGCCGATCTCGAAGAGTGCTC
>JAIRNC010000023.1 GCA_031258255.1 Synergistaceae bacterium | reverse complement strand
TGTCAATATTTCATAGCCATATCCGCATCTTCCGGCCAGTTTGACGGGCAAATGGGATATAATTGGCTCACTGTGAGGTGTGACGCTTTGAAGAACAACGCGGAAAGCTCTGAACACTTGGATATCGGCACTGAAAGCGGCGGGGAGGGCAAAGCGCGCTTCAGCCACGACAGCTTCTGGAAGGACTTTGTTTCCGGCTATTTCTACCCTCTGCTCATGAGGGCGCTGCCTGAGCTTTACCGCGACGCCGACACCGGCGCCAAGCCGGCGTTCCTCGACAAGGAGTTCACCGACGTGCTCAAGACGGCAGACCCGGAGGCACATAAAAGCCCGCGTTTCGCGGACCTCCTGACAGACGTGCCGCTCAGGGACGGGTCGAGCAAGTGGGTCCTCTGCCACTTTGAGGTACAGTCCTCCAGTGGCGGAGGGAACCTGTCAGAGAGGATGAATCTTTACAGGTGCCTGATATATGGGCACTACAGGCGCGAACCGGCAGCCGTGGCGATAATCACGGACAGGCGCCCCAGAGGGGAACCTCCATACTATTCGCACAGCCGCTACGGCACCAGGGCGGTTTACGAGTACAACAACCTCGTGCTCTCCGAGCTGGACGACGACGAGCTCACGTCGAGCGAGAACCCCGTAGACGTCTTCCTCTACGCGGCGAAGCACGCGCTCCGGAGCAGGAAGGAGATCCAGAAGTACAATTACCTGCGGACGGCCACCGGGCTCCTCGCCGAACGTGGGTGGGGCATGGACGACAAGCGCAAGCTCATGCTGTTTATGGAGAGGATAACGAACCTGAAGGACGAGGGGTTGAAGGCGAAGTTCAGGGAATATCAGGGGCAGCTCGACAGGGAGGGGAAGATCGTGTACGTATCCATAGCGGAGGAATATTTCACCAAGGTTGGGATTGAGAGGGGCATCGAGCAAGGTATCGAGCAAGGCATCGAACAAGGCATCGAGAAAGGCATCGAACAAGGCATCGAACAAGGTATCAAGAAAGGCATCGAGAAAGGCATCGAGAAAGGCATCGAACAAGGCATCGAACAAGGCATTGAACAAGGCATTGAAAAAGGCAAGCTTGAAGTCGCCCGCAATCTGCTGGCTAACGGAGTTTCGCCGGATATAATCGCGAAGAGCGCGAATCTGCCCGTCGAGAAGATACGCGAGCTCATGAGCTGACGCCCTTTTGCCCAGACCGGCGCCGGCAGAGGGCATTTCCTGTATTCCGGCACAGGCTGCGGGGATACAGTGTGGTTGCCCGTTCGGCGCGTCTTCGGCCCGAACGCGCAATGCGCGCCCCTACGAAAGACAGCGAGCGAGGCAAGCGTGAAGCAGTGTCGGCGAAGACACGCCAAACGTATTCCATAAAAAAAAAATCTGTGCTATACTCTCCTGCGTTATGCTTTAGGATAGGATCGTCTTTTTAAGGGGGAACGGAAGATGTCAAAGTTTTGCGATTGCTGCGGGAGAGGCCCAAGCACCGGGAACGCCGTAAGCCACTCGAACCGTCACACTAGGCGGCGCTGGCTCATAAACCTCAGGAGCGTAAAGGTGGACGTAGGCGGCGGGGAGTCTAGACGGATGAAGATCTGCACGAAGTGCCTCCGCTCGAACAGGGTAAAGAGGGCCGCGTAGGGACGCGGCCCCCTTTTTTTGGCGTTTGGCGTGTAAACGCCGACACTGCTTCACGCTTGTCTCGCTCGCTGTCCTCAGCGTACGAAAAGTACGCTTCCGGGCGCTCGTTCGGCAATCCTTCGCATTGCCGGCGTTTACACGCCAAACGCCGATTTTGTGTTTGTTTGGCGCGTCTTCGCGGACACTGCTTCACGCTTGCCTCGCTCGCAATCCTCGACGTACCAAAAGTACGTCTCCGGGCGCTCGCGCGGCAATCGCTCGCATTGCCCGCAAATCCACGCCAAACGCCGATTTTGTGTTTGTTTGGCGCGTCTTCGCCGGCACTGCTTCACGCTTGTCTCGCTCGCTGTCCTCAGCGTACCAAAAGTACGTCTCCGGTTGTTCGCGCAATCGCTCGCATTGCCCGCAAATCCACGCCAAACGCCGATTTTGTGTTTGTTTGGCGCGTCTCTCTCGGTGCGGGCGCGCACAAGATCGCGCGCCCGTCGTCATGGATACCCTCAGCGCCTCTTCGACTTACAGGCCATAGCGGCCGCGGCAGCTATCAGCAGAAGCGGCGAGACCGCGGCGGAGCAGCCGCCTCCCGTATCCGTCGGGTTGGTAGACACGGGCTGCTTGCCTATTGTCACCCGTTGGGGTACCTCATCGTAACTCGTCGCGGAAGCGGTCACCTCATACAGCCCGTCTGGTAAATCACCCGCTAGCGTGAAAGGCTCTATTTTCCCCTCTTCGTCGGTCCTTCGCAGACTGGTCGGAAACTGTTCCGTAGTCGAAAGCGAACGCAGGCCAAAAGACACATCTACGCCTTCGGGCGCCGGGGTGTCGTCTGCCCGATACAGCGCTGCACTAGCCCAAATGGTATCTCCGTCGGCGTCCGCGTGAAGGGTAATGCGGTTTTTACCCGGCGGGGCGCTCGGCGTAACCGTCACAGTGGCTTTTTTACTATCGTCACTCAGCACTTTGCCATCCAAATACACGTTGATAACATATTGCCCTTCTTTAGGGGGTATTTCAACCTTTTTCACGACCAGGTTTTCCTCTTGCACGACCAGGTTTTCTACGTCGGGCTTTAAGTCTCCGGATTTTCCGTCGGAATCGCTGCCTTCAGGCCCGACCGCGATCCCTATATCCGTGGAAATCAAGTCCAAACTCTTTCCGAAAATCGTCACGTCCACGCTCAACACGTCCACGCTCTTTGTAATCTTAAGAGACTTCGGCGCCACGTCAATCGACTCTATGTACGCAAGGTTGCTGGCAAATTTGTCTATTGTTGCGTACTCCCCTTCAAGTCCTTCGGGGACGGTGACGGCACCGATACGGACATCGCCAAAAGCATCGGGGCTAATCGCCGGCGGCACGGATCCCGTGAAGACGAGCTTGAGGGGGTTGTCGGCGCTGTTGCTTATGCCCTTGAAGGCTTCATCGATACGCTCCAAAGTGGTCGGGAATTGGATATATTCCAGGTATGGCGCACCCCCCACTTCATTGAAAGAGTTATCCGGTATGATCGCCACGCCCTCTGGCAGATACAGCTCCTTTAAGTGCGGGAATGTTATGGTACCCGCGACCCAGATCGCGGTATCTGAGCTGTGCAACGTATTAGCGTCTCTCATGTCGATGACCTTAAGGCTTTGCCATATGTCAGACGAGCCCAGGTAAGCCATGTCCTCCCACGTGATGATGCCGCCCTCAAACAATAAACGCGCGTCATCGCTCTTAATCTCTGGCGTGGCAGACGGTTTAACGCGCACAACATCGATTGAACTTATACGTGCGGTCACGTTCTCTCCCTTATTATCTAAACTTTTTATTGCCTGAGCTATGCCGGAACTCGCAGGGTCATCTCGTGTCGCGACAGCTAGGGTTTCGTCGATTACCAGCGTCAGCCGCTCCGCATCCGTTTCCAATCTGTTCACGGCCCACGCCACGGTGATAGTCAGCGCGAACACCCCCGCCACGGCGGCGAACGTCACCGCTTTCTTCAATAATGTCATGGCTCTCCTCATCTGCCGTTGCCCCCTCTCGTTGACGCCGCATCGGTGGTTTTCACCGCAAATCCCGAAAAAACGCCACTGTCGAACAATACTACGTCGCGGTGTCGTCGTCAACCCGCGATTGGGGCATCTTCGCCGGCACTGCTTCACGCTTGCCTCGCTCGCTGTCCTCAGCGTACCGTTAGTACGCTTCCGGGCGCGCACTCGGCAATCCCTCGCATTGCCGACGAGCCTGCCCCAATCGCGGATTTAAAGTTTGATTGGGGCATCTTCGCCGCCACTCCCAAACCAGCGATTGGCGCGTAAACGTGGGCAATGCGAAGGATTGCCGAACGAACAACCGGAGACGTACTTTTGGTACGTCGAGGATTGTGAGCGAGGCAAGCGTGAAGCAGTGTCCGCGTTTACGCGCCAATCGCTAGAACATGCGCTTCTTCCATAGAAGATACGTCACCACCGCCGTGAGCGCCGCCGCCACCGCCATCGTGCAGGCGAAGCCGGAGGCGTCGCCCTGCCACGGCACCGGCACGTTCATGCCGAAGAAGCTCGCTATCATCGTGGGGATCGCCATCACTATCGTGACGGACGCCAGGAACTTCATCACGATATTGAGGTTGTTCGAGATGACGGAGGCGAACGCGTCCATCGTGCTGGAGAGCACGTCGCTGTGCACCTGGACCATCTCGATCGCCTGGTCGTACTCTATGCGCACGTCCTCCAGCAGCTCCTCGTCCTCCTCGCGGAGCTTCACGATGTGGTGGACGTTCTTGTTCCCGAAGAGCCGCATCAGGCGCTCTATAACGGACCTGTTGGACCGGAGCGAGACGGTAAAGTACGTGAGCGCCTTTTGCAGATCCAGCAGCAGGAACAGCTCCTTGTTCTTCATGGATTTCCGCAGCGCCTGCTCTATCTCGTCCGTCTTCCTGTTCATCAGGCGCAGGTCCTTCAGGTAGAGGACAGCCGTGCGGTAGAGTATCTGAAACAAAAAGCGCGTCCGCTTCGCCGTGTCGAAGAAGCGGTGGTGGGCCGAGTCAAAATCCTCCAGCACCTCGTTCTCCTCCAGGCAGACCGTGACGAAGTACTTTTCCGAGATGATGATCCCGAGAGGTATGGTGTCGTATCCGAACGTCAGGCTCTCGTCGTTCTTGGGGATGTTCGTCAGTATCAGCACCATGTCGTCGTCCACCTCTATGCGCGAGGACTCCTCCTGGTCGAGCGCGGCGCGGAGCGCGTCGAGGGGCGCGCCGGTCACCTCGGAGACGACCCGCAGCTCAGACGCGCTGGGCCGTATCAGGTTAAACCACGCCCCTGCCTCTATGGCCACGTCAGCATGGGACTCCATCTCCATCAAGCGGTCAGACGTAGTCGAGTAAATTTTGAGCATCTGGCGTCAACCCCTCCCTGGCTGTTGGTAGACCAACCCCTACAAAAAAGCCCCTCGCGCCGACGGATCCCGGCGCAAGGGGCCTAGGCGCACCTCGCAAGGCGCGCCCGATGCCAATCACGTTTAGCCCGGAGGCCGCGGCACATCCCGTCCTTTTAACGATAAATTTCCTGTAGACCCGTCACTTGCAGGTTCAGGAACGCTGCTGTCCATATCTGGCTCCTTTCGCGTCGCTTGGTCAATATAGTCCTTCGACTGCGAGTCTAACGCCACCTGCCGCCCTTCGTCAATACGAGGGCGCGCGAAATTTTTATGACTATAATAATGACGTATGCTACAAATCAGCCGTCCTGATAAACGGAATCACCCGGCCTGACAGCTGCCGCTCCCCCAGGCCCTGCCAGCTTCGAACGCGCGGAGGTTGAGCTCGTATGTCTTTGGCGGCACCGTGTCCTTCAAGACGGTCTCCCAGTCCACGTAATCCAAGCCCATGCACCTGACCAGCGCGCCCAGGAGGACGATGTTCTGCGCCCTCCCGCTACCCAGCTCTGAAGCTACCGCACCCGCGTCGAAGGCTATGATGCCCGGCACGGCCTCCCTGAGCCGGCCTATCACGTCGTCCGGGTATATCGCTGCGCCTGTCAGCACGGAGAGCGGGCGGATCTCGTAGTCGTTCACCACGAGCATCCCCCGAGGCCGCAGATACGAGAGCCAGCGCGCCGCCTCGACCTTCTCGAACGCGACGAGCGTGTCCGCCTCCCCCTCGCTGATGATCGGCGAGAAGACCGCCGGGCCGAACTTGACGTGGGTCGAGACGCTGCCGCCGCGCTGTGACATGCCGTGTATCTCGGACATCTTCACGTCCGACCCGGCGCGCATGAGTCCCAGGGAGAGCACCTTCGACGCCAGTATCGTCCCCTGCCCGCCGACGCCCACCAACAGGATGCTACCGGCCCTGTCCTGATTTTTTACGTCACTCATAGAACTCACCAACCCTCGAAATCGCGCCTACAGGGCATATCTGCGCGCAGATCATGCAGCCGTTGCAAGCGACGCGGTCTATGGTTATCTTGCCGTCGTCAGGCGCCAGCGCCGGGCAGCCCGCCTTGAGGCACGCCTTGCACCCGACGCACTTCTCCCTGTCCGCCTCGCAGCAGACCCCGGCGCGCGAGCGCGCCACGTCTTTTATCAGCGCGCAGGGGCGCACGGCGATGATCACGAAGTAATCGCCCGCCGCGCGGGCATCCGCCACGGCGCTGGAGACCGCCTTGATGTCGTAGGCGTCCACCGTCCGCACGTTCTCCGGCTTTACGCCGCAGGCCCCGCACAGCCGGGCGAGGTCTATCCTGGCGGTCGCCTCGCCCTTTATCGTGAACCCAGTCCCAGGGTTCTCCTGATGCCCCGTCATGGCCGTCGTCCTGTTGTCCAGGATGATGAGCGCCGACGAGCTCTTGTTCACCACGGCGTCTATCAGGCCGGTGATGCCGGAGTGGAAGAACGTGGAGTCGCCGATCACGCTGAACACCTTGGGCTGCTTCCGTCCCGGCTCGCCAGCCTCAGCGGAGGCAAAAGCCTTCTGGTAGCCGATGCCAGCCGAGACGCTGGCGCCCATGCATATCACGGAGTCCGTCACCGAGAGCGGCGGCGCCACCCCCAGCGTGTAGCAGCCGATGTCGCTGCTCACGACGATGTTTTTCTCCCTGGAGAGGGCGTAGAAGACGCCCCTGTGGGAGCAGCCGGGGCACAGCACTGGAGGGCGCGGCGGCGGCGTCACGCCGGAAGGCGGGCCCTGCTCTGCCTTGCAGCCCAGGACGGAGCTCCTCACGATCCCCGCGTTCAGCTCGTCTACAGCCGAAAGCACGCTCCTGCCCTCACATGCGATGCCGAGGGATTTCACGAACGTCTCTATGTATGGCTCGTTCTCCTCGATCACGTAAATTTTCTCCAGGCCCTCCGCGAACCGCCTGATCAGCTCGTCGGGGAGCGGGTAGGTGAAGCCGAGCTTTAGGAACGAGAAACCGGCGTCCTTGAAGGCCTCCCGGGCGTGCTGGTAGCTAATCCCGCTCGCGATCACGCCGACCTTGCGGCCCGTCCCCGGCTCTATGCGGTTGTACGGGCAGCTGTTCGAGAACTCGCGTAGCTTTCTCTCCCGCTCCTCGATAGCATAGCGCCGCACCTTCGCCGCCGCTGGCGTCATCACGCGCCTGGCCGGGTCGCGCTCGTAGGGCTTTATTGGGACGTCCTGCCTCTGTCCCAAGGACACGACGGACTTGCTGTGGCAAACCCTCGTGGTCACCCTGAACAGCACGGGGACGTCAAATCGCTCGGAGATCTCAAACGCGTCCTTCGCGTAGTCCAGGCACTCCTGGCTGTCGGACGGCTCCATCATCGGCGTCTTGGCGTGAAGGGCGTACCAGCGGTTGTCCTGCTCGTTCTGAGAGCTGAAAAGCCCAGGGTCGTCCGCCGTCACCACGACAAATCCGCCGGTCGCCCCTATGTAGGACATCGTGAAGAACGGGTCAGCCGCCACGTTCAGCCCCACGTGCTTCATGGCGGCCAAGGCCCGCGCCCCCGCGATGGACGCGCCAGCGGCGACCTCGACCGCCACCTTTTCGTTCACGGACCATTCGGAGTCAATCTCGTCGTACAGGGCGATGTTCTCCAGAATCTCAGAGGACGGCGTCCCCGGATACGCCGCCGCGACGCGGCACCCTGCCTCCCAGGCGCCGCGCGCTATCGCCTCGTTGCCAGTCAGTATCTTCCTCATCCAGATTCCTCCCACAAACTTCCGCGATTTCATACGCAGGTGAGATTATAAACTAAAAAAGAACGCCCGTGGAAATTTTCCCAGGCGCCCGAATTTTCGGCGTCAGAAATGGCCCTCCCGGGCAAGGTACTGGTCGAAGAGCAGACGGCTGGCCCGGGCGCCGTAGACGTGGGACTCGTGCCCCCTGTGGTACTGCCTGTCGTGGAAGTCCTTCGTGAATATCGCGATCACGTAGCTGCCGAAGGGCGTCGCCACTATGCCGCCATCGTTGCGGCAGTTGTCCATGCTGCCGCTCTTGGAGGCTATGTACAGCGGCTGTTCCGTTCCAAAGTTGTCCTCGTCCAGATAGTACGGCGGCATAGAGTCCGTGAGCGTCCCGTTGTAGTGCTGCTTGCGGAATATATCCGTCATCGCGCGGGACGCCTCCGGCGAGACCAGCTCCTCCTTGGCGATCATCGCAAAGAGCCGCCCGTACTCCCTGGGCGTCGTCGTCCCAAGGGGCGGCCACCCGCCGTCCAGGCCGCCGCTGTCGGCTATCTTGCGGTGCAGCTTCGTCCTCTCGAAGCCGAACGACCTGATGCCTCGGTTGATCTCCTCCAGCCCAAGGTAGTCTATAAGGATGTTCGTCGCCACGTTGTCGCTCACGATGATCATCAGTGTCGCCAGGTTCTTGACCGACAGCTCCGTGCCCAGTTCAAGGGACTTGATCACGCCGCTGCCGCTTATGACATTTTCATCAGTGTACGCGAGCCTGTCGCTCAGGCTCTTTTTGCCGTCCGCGGCCTGACGGAACAGCTCCGCCAGTATGAACGACTTTATCGTGCTGGCCGTCTCGAACTCGCAGTCGGCGTTCATCTCCACGACGCGGCCCTTCAGATCGTCCGCGTACAGGCCCATCAGGCCGCTGAAGCTCATTATCTCCCGTTCGATCCGGCGTTCCAGCTTGAACTCCTCGATCATTTTTAACCCTCCCTGTGGCAGGCGACCTGCCGCTTTTCTATGGGCCTCAGCTCTGGCTCTTCCTGAGCACATATTTCCATGGCGTAGGGGCATCTCGTGTGAAAGCGGCACCCGTCCGGCGGGTTCACAGGGCTTGGCATCTCGCCCGCGAGCAGCGCCTTTTTCTCCTTGCGCAGATGGGGGTCTGGCTTGGGCGCCGCCTCCAGCAGAAACGCAGTGTACGGGTGCATGGGGTTTGCGAACAGCTCCTCCGTATTCCCCACCTCGCAGACCTTCCCCAGGAACATCACGCAGACCCTGTCCGACACGTAGCGGACTACGCTCAGGTCGTGGGAGATAAACAGGTACGTCAGCCCCATCTCCCTCTGGAGGTCGTAGAGGAGGTTCAGTATCTGCGCCTGTATGGAGACATCCAGCGCCGACACCGGCTCGTCGCAGACTATGAGGCTCGGGTTCAGCGCTATGGCCCGGGCAATGCCGATCCGCTGGCGCTGCCCGCCGGAGAACTGGTGCGGGTATCTGTTTATGTGCTCCGGCCTTATGCCGGCCATCGCCATGAGCTGCTTCACCCTGGCCTCCGTCTCCTTTTTCGACTTGCACACGCGGTGCGTCACCAGCGGCTCGGCGATGATCTGATAGACGCTCATCCTTGGGTTCAGCGACGCGTAGGGATCCTGAAATATGATCTGCATCCGCCTGCGGGCTTGCAACAGCTCCGTGGCGCTCAGGGCCGAGAGATCCCGCCCCTCGAAGCGCACGACGCCGCTGTCCGGCTCGAGGAGGCGCAAGATCAGCCGGCCCAGCGTGCTCTTTCCGCACCCCGACTCGCCCACCACGGCCAGCGTCTCGCCACGGTCGATGTGGAGGCTCACGCCCGACACGGCCTGAACCAAATGCCCGCCGCGCATCCCTCCGACGCGGAAATTCTTCACGACGCGCTCCGCGTCGACGAGACGGCGGGCATCTGTACCGTGCGCAGCCATGTCGCTCATCTTGTCTCGCCTCCCCCGCTGTCCCGATAGAGATGGCACCTGACCCAGTGCCCCCTGCCAGCTTCGTACAGCTCCGGCTCGTGCTCGGCGCACTCCGGCATGGCCCGCTCGCACCTGGGGCGGAAGCGGCAGCCCTTTGGCAGGGACAGCAAGCTCGGGACCATCCCCCTGATGTTGTACAGCCTACCGCCGCCGCGGCCTGACCTGGGGATCGAACCCAGAAGCCCCGTCGTATACGGGTGCATCGTGTGATCGAAGAGGCTGAAAATATCCGCCTGCTCCATGATCCTGCCAGCGTACATGACGTAGACGTAGTCGCAGATTTCGGCCACCACGCCCATGTTGTGGGTGATCAGCATTATGGACGTGTCCATGTTCCGTTCTAGTTCCTTCATCTGGTGGAGGATCTGCGCCTCTATGGTCACGTCGAGGGCCGTGGTCGGCTCGTCGGCTATCATCAGCCTCGGTCGGCACACCATCGCCATCGCGATCATAACCCTCTGGCGCAGGCCGCCGGAGAGCTGGTGGGGGTACGATCCGAAACGCTTCTCCGCCTCCGGGATGCCGACGGACCTGAACATCTCGACCGTCCTGTCCCTGGCCTCTTTTTTGCCCGCCCCCTGATGGATGACCATCGCTTCCGCCACCTGACTCCCGACGGTGTATACCGGGTTCAGCGACGTCATCGGCTCCTGGAAGATCATGGAAATTTTATTGCCCCGGATCTGCCTCATCTCCCGGGGGGACTTGGCCGTCAGGTCCTCCCCGTCCAGCAACACTTTCCCCGAGACGATCTTCCCCGGGCGGCTAACGAGCCGCATCACGGAGAGCGCCGTCACGCTCTTTCCGCAGCCGGACTCCCCCACGACGCCCACTATGCCCTTCCGCGGGATGGTGATCGTCACGTCGTCCACGGCGGGGGCCACGCCGTACCGTGTGAAAAAGTGCGTCCTGAGATTTTTGATCCGCAGCGTCTCGCCGTATTCCGGCGCTCGAGTCATGCCCTCTCCCATACGATCAGCCTCCGTCAGTCCTTCATATACGGGTCGAGGGCATCGCGGACGCCATCGCCCAGGAAGTTGAACGCCAGGACGAAGACGAGTATGGCGAGGCCGGGCGCTATTGCTAGCCAGGGATAGCTCATGAGGTACGTCTTATACCTGTATATCATGAGGCCCCAGCTCGTGGAGGGAGGCGCCGCGCCAATGCCGAGGAAGCTCAGGCTCGACTCGTTCAGGATCGCTCCGGGGATGTTGAGCGTAAAGAGGACTATGAGGTTCGGCACGCAGTTCGGCAGGATGTGACGGAATATGATGACACCGGGGCGTACGCCGATGGAGCGTGCCGCCTCGACGAACTCCTTCTCCTTGAGCGACATCGCCTGTGACCGTATCACGCGCGCCGTGCCAGCCCAGCTCACCACGCTCAATGCCACGAATATGCTCATTATCCCGCCGCCAAGCGTGTACGAGACGACCATCGCCAGGAGCAGGGACGGGAACGCCAGCACGATATCGGCAAACCGCATTATCCAAAAATCGACCTTCCCGCCGAAATACCCGGCCGTCAGACCCAGCACGGCGCCCAAAACCATGGATATGGTCGTTGGCAGCAGCCCGATCATGATAGATATGCGCGCGCCGTATATCAGCCTTACGAACTGATCGCGGCCCAAGTCGTCGCATCCGGCCCAGTGAGCTTTCGACGGCGGCGCGAAACGCTCGCCAAGCGACGGCTTGTTCGGGTCGTATGGCGCGTACAGCGGCACAGTGAGCGCGGCAAGCAGAATGAAGCATATCACGAGCAGCGAAAACACGGCGAGCTTATTCTTGCGCAGCATCCAGAGGAGCCGCGCTGAGATGGTTTCGTCATCGTGCCGCTCGATGTCGTCCTCGGTGGCAGCGGAATCGTCAAAAGTGGCGTGACTGGCGCCCGGAGCGGATTCCGCCGCTCCGAGGCGCCGTTCGTCGAAGTTCATGGCCTCACCGCCCTACTCAACCCTGATCCTGGGATCGAGAAAGCCGTACATCAGATCGGCAATCAGGTTCCCGGCTATGACCAGCACGGTCGAAAAAAGTATCGTCCCCTGCAAAAGCGGCATGTCCCTCGTCGCTATCGCGCTCACCGCGATCCGCCCAAGCCCCGGTATGCCGAATATGCTCTCCGTCATAACCGCTCCTCCCAGAAGGCCGGCCACCTGCATCGCCATTATGGTCACGACCGGCAGCATGGCGTTTTTCAGGGCATGGCCCATGACGACCGCCGGTTCGCCCAGCCCCTTGGCCCTCGCCGTGCGGATAAAGTCGTTTTTCATTATCTCCAGCAGGTTGGAGCGCGTGAGACGGGCCACCGTGCCGGCCGAACTCCAGCCCAGCACGATCGCCGGCATTATATAGTATTTGAAGCTGTAATACCCGTTTACGGGGAGCCACCTCAGCTTGTATGCGAACACAAACTGCATCAAGAGCCCCGCCCAGAAAATGGGCAGCGAAACCCCCATAAGGGAAAAACCCATGAAAAACCTGTCGGCCAGCGTGTTGTGCCTGACTGCCGATATCAGGCCCGCTGGGACGCCTATGAGCCATGAAACGAGGGCCGCGTAAACGGACAGTTTGATCGTGTGAGGGAATGACTGCGCTATGAGGCCGCTAACTTCTCTGTTCAGTTTGTAGGAAATCCCGAAATCGCCGCGCAGGATGCCGGCCATATAGCGGCCAAAGCGCACGAGAACCGGGTCGTCCAAGTGCATCCTCGCGCGGAACACCGCGATCAGATCCGGCTTGATGTGTTCGCCCATCATCAGAGTGACCGGATCTCCCGGCATGACGTTAAGCAGGAGAAATAAGACGAGCGCGACCCCGATAAGCACCGG
>JAIRNC010000097.1 GCA_031258255.1 Synergistaceae bacterium | reverse complement strand
AAATGCCCCAAAAAACGGATGCAGCAGTAGCAAGCGTTCAAGGGCATTATAGTGACTACGGCCCGTTGTCAGGAATTTTTGAGCGACCGCTGGGATTTTTGACGATGCTGTTGGTTGTTGCACTTTCGACTGCCGCGCTCTATTATACATACACAGCTATATAACACAATGCCTTATATGTCGCAAAAATGACGCGAGTCTGGCGCGGAAACGTACCGGCTCGCGGCGGGACCGGGGCGGGTGTCATTTTCCGTGTCGCACTGCTTCGCAACGGCAACCCGAAAAATGCCCCCCGCCCCGCCCCAGGCGCGAAGGGCAAACACCAAATCCGCGTTTGGCGCGTATTTGCGGGCAATGCGAGGGATTGCCGTGCGAACAACCGGAGACGTACTTTTGGTACGTCGAGGATTGCGAGCGCGGCAAGCGTGAAACAGTGTCCGCGAAGACGCGCCAAACGCCGCGGATTTGTCGGCAACGCGAGTTATTGCCGAACGAGCACCCGGAAGCGTACTTACGGTACGCTGAGGACGGCGAGCGAGGCAAGCGTGAAGCAGTGTCGGCGAAGACGCGCCAAACGCCCGTTATCTGCGGAACCGCACGATAGTCACTCCATAACCGCCTTCGCCGCCCTCGCCCAGCCTGAAATTTTCGACGTATGGGAGGCTCTTGCAGAGCATCTGTACCTCGCGGCGCAGGATGCCCTCGCCGCGCCCGTGGATCACGCTCACCTCGCCGTAGCCTGCCCTGTACGCCCTGTCCAGGTACTGCCCCACGAGGGGCATGGCCTCGTCCTGCGTCATGCCTCTGACCATTATCGAGCTGGGTACGCCGACGGGGGAGGGGGGCGGCGTGACGCTGACCCGGCCGCCGGTGCGCTGAGGCGTGAGCGGCTTCATGCCGCTGGCCTTGCGCTCCCTCTTTGATTCGTCAGCGCTCGCCCTGCGCAGCATCTTGACAGGCAACTCCAGCCTGGCGGCGCCGGCGGTGATCATGGCCTTCTCCCCGGAGAGCCTCTCCAGCGTGCCAGCCGTGGACGTGCCTGCCACCACTACCAGGTCGCCGGGCGCGAGCGGTTTTTCGTCCGGCGCGAAGCGGCGCGTCATGCGCTCGTCCTCGCGTTTGTCGGCCTGATCCCTTATCAGCCCGAAGTGTTTTTTCGTCTGTTCGAGCTTCCGCATGGCCGCGCCGCGCGCCTCAGGCTCTATGCTCCTGATCAGGGACTTTGCGGAGACCTCCGCGTTCTCGACGATGCCCAGGGCTTTTTTGTCCGCCTCGGCGATCAGGCGGTCACGCTTTTCATCCAGCTCGCGCCGCTCGGCCTCGTACTCGGCGCGCAGTCGCTCCGTCTCCTCACGCATCCGATCCAGCCGCTCGTTCTCGTGCTCGATGGCGATCCGCTTCTCGTGCAGCTCGCCTATGAGATCCTCCATGGACGCCTCCTTGCCGTGCAGGGCCTCCCTGGCCCGCCGTATCACCTCGGGCGGGACGCCGAGCTTTTCCGCTATCAAGAGGGCGTTGCTCCGCCCCGGTATGCCCACCAGGAGGCGGTAGGCTGGGGAGAGAGTCTTTGCGTCGAACTCCACGGAAGCGGACTCGACGCCGGGGCAGGAGAGCGCGTAGCGCTTGATCGGGTTATGGTGCGTCGTGGCGAGGACGAGGGCGCGCTTTCCCCGCAGGTAGTCCATGATGGCGATACCAAGCGCCGCGCCCTCGTCAGGGTCGGTCCCGGCACCGAGCTCGTCGAGCAGCACGACGGAGCCTTCCGACGCCTCTGAGAGTATTCTGGTGATCTGTGTGACATGGGCGCTGAACGTGGAGAGGTTTTGCTCTATGCTCTGCTCGTCCCCAATGTCGCAGAATATCGCGTCGACAGACCCGAGGACGGAGTTCTCCCCGAACGGCGCGGGGAATCCCATCCAGCCGAGGCAGATGCAGACGCCGGCGGTCTTGAGCGCGACGGTCTTGCCCCCGGTGTTAGGGCCGGTCACCACTAGGGATCGGAACTCCCGGCCGCACGATATGTCGATGGGGACGGCCGCATCGCCCAAGAGCGGGTGCCGCGCCCCGTAAAAGCTGAAGGCGCGGTCTGCGCTCAGGAGCGGCATGTGCCAGCGGTCGCGGCGGATTTTTTCGGACAGGGCGTAGAAGACGTCGACCCGGCCCAGCGCCTCCTGCGCGTCCAGTATAGCGGCCTCGCGGACCAGGGCCTTCTCCGTGAGCTTGCGCAGGATGCGGCGCTCCTCCGCGCGCTCGTCCTCCAGGAGGACGGCGTGCTCGTTGTTGAGGCTGATCAGCGCGTGCGGCTCCATGTAGACGCTGCTGCCGGAGCCGGAGCGATCCATGACGAGACCCGGGAAGCGCGAGATGGCGTCCTGCCGCACCAGGACGGCGTGGCGTCCATTGCGAAGGGTGAGTACGCGCTCCTGTAGCATGGCGCCTGTGGACGGGTCAGAGATTATGGCTTGCCCCTTGCGCCGTATCTGGTCGCGCAGCCTGCCGATGTCGCAGCGGATCCGCCGGAGCCTGTCGGACGCGTGGTCGTAAAGCCTGCCGTCCTCGTCTACCACGGAGAGGGCCTTCTCCTCCGCGGAGAAATCCCGCAGATGTTCCAGCAGCATCCCGAAAGCGGGCCACTCCTTGCGCGCGGACGCGAGCGCGTCTTTGAGCCTGGCGGAGGAGACTAGGACGCGGCGGACGTATAGCAGCTCCTCCCCGGTCATCATTCCGGAGGACTTCGCCTCCTCAAGCACGCCCCGCACGGAGGAGAGCTTGTAGTCCCACGGCAGGTCGCCGCGCGTGTCGCGATACTCCTCTACGGCACGGAACAGCTCCGTCCGCGAGAAGAGCTCGTCCCCGTCCGCAGCAGGCCCCATCGCGGACAGCAGGTCAGCGCCCAGGTCGCTGCGGCAGTCGCGTCTGATGATGCCGAGTATTTTGTCCAATTCGAGGGAGTCATAGGCGCCTCCGTCGATCTTCATGAAGGGTAGGCTGGCCTCAGTTGCCCTGTTTCAACAGAAAGTCGAGCAGATTTTTTGTGGGCGCCAGGGCCGGATCTTGGGGGAGCAGATCTGGCAGCGTCCCCAGATCGCCTGACAGGCTGGCGATATCCAAGGAGACGCCGGACATGGCCGCGCCGATGCCAGATGACGCGATGTCGGGGCTTGCGGGGACGCGCTCGCCGAAGCCGCTTTGCGGCCCGTAAAGCCTTCCTGCCGCTTGTTTGGCGATATACTCGCTCGCCTCGCCCCGGAGTTCCGCCAGGTCTGGCAAAAGCCCCGCCGCGTCCAGAAGCGGCCTCACGAGCGGCCACGTCCGCGCCGTCACGGTGAGCGCCTGGCTCCCCCTTATCCACGCGTCGCCGGTGACGGGCGAAATTATCGCTCCCGCCACGAGCAGCAGGAGCGCCGCGACGTACGCCTTCGCGAGCCCGATAAACGCCCCGCCTGCCTTGTCAGCTAGAGACAGACGCGTGACGCCGAGTATCTTTTTTATCACCTTGTCGGCCACGGCGCAGAGGGCGTTTACTATCAGGAAGATGGCCAACATGCTGAGGCCGGTGGAGATCAGGTGGTTCATGCCGAGCCTCTCCGACAGCATCCGCGCGGCGGGGACGTAAAACCTGGTGGCGCAGTAAAACCCGCCCGCGACGCTCAAAAGTGAGAAGATCTCGCCCGACGCGCCCCTGAACAGGCCGCGTATGATAAAGAAGGCCCCAATGAGGAAGAGCGCTATGTCCGCTACGCTCATGCCTCCTTCACCTCTTTCTCTGAGCCGCCGCGGATTCCCGAGAGGCTAGACAGGATGCCGTCCAGCCGCAATGACGTGTTGACGAGCGCGTCGGCCAGCCGTATGCACGCGAGAAACAGCCTCTGGTCCTGATCGAAGGTCAGCGGGGTAGAAGCCACGGCGTCCTTCAAGACGTCGTAGACGACCTTCAGCTTTTCGTCGTCAAGGGACGTTAGCAGAGGGTACGATTTATTCCCGACTAGGAGCGGAACGGAGCGGCTCTCCATCTTTCTGCCTTACGCCGCAGTCCTTGGGCCTGTCCGACTGAGCAGCGCCAGCGCGGTCAGGATCTCTGGGGGTCGCGGATTTGACAACGCTATGGCCTTCCTCAGTCCTCGCTGAAATCCACGGCGCTATCCCGGGCCGGCTGAGGGGCTTCGCTGTCCGGCAGGAACGAGACCAGCTCCCTGACGCGCAGGGCGACGCCGTCCAGGCGCTCCTTGGCATCCGCGCGCTCCTGCCTTATCACCCTGAGCTCGTCCTCGCAGCGGGCTATCTCGCGCCGCGTCTCCTCGTCCATCTGCAGCAGCTCCAGCTCTCTTTCGTCCAGCGCCTTTTTGGTGGCAGCGAGTTCGCTCACGGCCTGATCCCGCTCCTCGCGGAGCTTCATGATTACTGTCTCCAGCCTGTCTATAATCCCGTCTATCTCGGTAATCTTAGCGATCATGTCCAGTCCTCCAAGCATGATAATCTACCTGGCCATTATCTCACGTCGTGGCAGATTGTTAAAGGGAGTGAACCGCTGATGGATGTGGATATGTGATATGAAAAATAAATCATAGCCCCACCCGCATCTTCTGGCGGGCTTGACTGGTAAATGGGATATAATTGGCTCACTGTGAGGTGTGACGCTTTGAAGAACAACGCGGAAAGCTCTGAACACTTGGATATCATCACTGAAAACGGCGGGGAGCACAAAGCTCGCATCAGCCATGACAGCCTTTGGAAAGACCTGGCTGCCGACTATTTCTACCCTCTGCTCAGGAGAGCGCTGCCTGATCTTTACCGCGACGCC
>JAIRNC010000076.1 GCA_031258255.1 Synergistaceae bacterium | reverse complement strand
GTCCATCTGGATAATTTTTGTTCTTTCTGATATATCGTGTTCCTTCCTAAAAAAATCAATCCATTCGGTATCGTGTTCAACAATCAAGTGCCTTACATCTTCATGAGCAGATACATACTGGGATAGCATATTAGTCGTCTGCCCCAGCCCCAGCTCAAGTATTTTTTTCGGCCGAACTGAATTCAAAACTCTGTATAAGACATATAAAAATTCATATCCTACAGCCCATCGCCCTGGAGAAAAGCTTTTATCTATAAGCCACTTACTACCAGCTATTGTGTCATGGAAAATTTGCGCCCATAAGATCTCTTCCAATAACCCAAAATGTCTTCGATAACACCATCTTAGTATCCCTCTTGCTCTGAATATTTTAAACAATTTAATTATACCCTCCATTTCACCCTATAAAATATTATTTTTTTTATCTAATCATGGATGGCGTTTAAGCACCTTTTTAGTTCGATTACCGCAGAGGAAGCATTTAAGGAAATATTCGCTTGCCTTGCCGTCAAACTCTGGTTGCGCCATAAAATACACGAACACTCTCTCCGCAAAGCCCCTACCGCTCCTCCAGCGCACGGAACACGTCGAAGCCGGCGTTGCTTATGGACTGGTCGCGTTCCACTAGGCGCATGTCGTAGTCGACCATTCTTTTTACAAGGCCGTCAAAGGAAACCCTCCGCTTCCAGCCAAGGAGGCGCTCGGCTTTTGAGGGGTCGCCCAAAAGCAGGTCCACCTCCGTCGGCCGGAAGTACCTCGGGTCGATCTCGACCAGCGCGCGCCCTGTCGCGGAGTCGATGCCCTTCTCGTCCAGGCCTTCCCCGAGCCATACGATGTTGATCCCGGCAATTTTAAACGCCGCCTCGACGAACTCGCGGACAGAATGCGTCTCCCCGGTCGCTATCACAAAGTCGTCGGGGCAGTCGTGCCGCAGGATCCTCCACATCGCCTCCACGTAGTCCTCGGCGTGGCCCCAGTCCCGTTTCGCGCTGAGGTTTCCAAGCCAGAGCTTGTCCTGGAGGCCGTGTGCGATCCGCGCCGCTGCCCTCGTTATCTTGCGCGTCACGAATGTCTCCCCCCTGATCTCGGACTCGTGGTTGAACAGTATCCCGTTCGACGCGAACAGGCCGTATGCCTCGCGATAGTTCACCGTGATCCAGTACGCGTAAAGTTTCGCCGCCGCATACGGGCTGCGCGGATAAAACGGCGTCGTCTCGCTCTGGGGTATCTCCTGCGCTTTTCCGTATAGCTCGCTCGTGGAAGCCTGATAAAAACGGACGCGGCTTTCCATGCCGAGGATCCTTATGGCCTCCAATATGCGGAGCGTACCCATGCCGTCGGCGTTAGCGGTGTACTCCGGCGTCTCGAAGGAAACCTTGACGTGGCTCTGCGCGGCCAGGTTGTATATCTCGTCCGGCTGAGTCTCCTGGATGAGCCTTATGAGGTTGCTGCTGTCAGTGAGATCGCCGTAGTGCAGGAAAAACCTCGGATCCTCGCTGTGCAGGTCCACGTACAGGTCGTCGATGCGGGCCGTGTTGAAGATGGAGCTGCGGCGCTTTACACCGTGCACCATATAGCCTTTTTTCAGCAGCAGATTAGCCAGGTACGCGCCGTCCTGTCCCGTTATCCCGGTTATGAGGGCCGTCTTTTCCATGTCCTCATCTCCGTCCGGCAGAAGCCCTGATCGTCCTGTACTCAGATATCAATAGCTCCACGCCTTGTTCGATGCTTATCTCAGGCGCGAACCCGGTCTTTCTGGCCCTGGTCGAATCCATCAGCTTTTGCGGCATACCGTCGGGCTTCGTCCCGTCCCAGGCGATCTCACCCTGAAAGCCGCTCTTCTCCGCTACTATCTGGGCGAGTTCCCTTATCGTGATGTCGCTCCCGTACCCGACGTTCAGCGGCTCGTTGCCGTAGGGGTTATCCTCCAGCAGCATGAACATGCACCTTACTAGGTCGTCTGTGTGCAGAAATTCGCGCCTCGGCCTGCCCGTCCCCCAGCATGTCACACAGCCGCAGCCCGACTCAGCCGCGTCTACGAACCGGCGGACCAATGCGGCCATCACGTGCGAGTTCACCGGGTCAAAATTATCCCCAGGGCCGTAAAGGTTGCAGGGTACGAGCGTAAGCCCTTCCCAGACGCCGTCTTTTGCGAAATAGTCGCACAGTTTGAGCCCCGCCACCTTGGCTACCGCGTATCCCTCGTTGGTCGGCTCAAACGGGCCAGTCAGGAGATAGCTCTCCTTTATGGGCTGAGGGCAGTCGCGCGGATAAATGCACGAGCTGCCCAGGAATACGAACTTCTTCGTGCCGTGCCTGGCTGCGGATCTCATCACGTTGTTCTGGATCTGGAGGTTCTCGTAGAGGAACGCGGCCTGATTCGTCACGTTGGCCATGATGCCGCCGACCTTCGCCGCCGCGAGGAACGTCACCTCCGGTTTTTCGGAGCTAAAAAAAGCGTCCGCCGCCCGCTGGTCGAGCAGGTCCAACTCCGCGCGGCTCCTCGTTACGACACGACGATACCCCTCGGCGGAAAGGCGCCGCATGATAGCAGAGCCGACCATCCCGTTGTGACCCGCGACGTATATTTTCGCTCCCTTGTCCATGGGTTTCACTTCCTTAAAATGGCGGCATTGCCGCTCACACCCTAACATCCATGCAACCTCTCCGCGCCCCTCCGGCTTCTGACACCCCGGAGAGCTCGTCAAGCTCGTGCCCGCATATGATACCCTAAGGCCCGTTTTTTCGAAAGCCCTGCCGACAAAATAGCCGCCCAGCAGTCAGTTCTGGTTATGCCACAGGGCCAAACGCGCCGATAAACTCATCAAGCTTGGAACGCATGATAAACAAGTGTTTATCGTCATCTGCCAGTCGGCAAAATCCCAGCTTGCGATAAAATGCCGCAGCGCGCTCATCTTTGGCGTCGACCTCCAAGACGGCCCAATCGGCAACATTGCTCAAGCTCCGAATTGCGGCGTTCGCCACGAGAGAAACACCTATGCCGCAACCTTGTGCCGACACATCCACAGCTAAACGGCCAATGCGTATTCCGGGGATTTGGTGCAGTGTCCGTGCGTCCATGCCAACTCACCCCTCTTCCATAATGTATCCCAATAGGAACACAAGCCAATAAGACTGCTTTCGGGGGCGCTATCAACATCAAATGTTGCAGATATACCTGTTGAAGAGGTACCTCAGACCATTTTTCGCCGCTTTTGAATATTCAGGAGCACGCCTCTTATCCATGAGGTATATTCTGAAGAGCGAGCGTGCCGCCAGGCTTTCACCGCCGGCAAACGCCAGTTCATACAGGCGCAGGGCCTCGTCGACGTCTGCCGTGACGCCAAGACGGCCCGTATCATAGATTCTCGCCAGCGAAAATGTCGAGTAGGCATCGCCGCTGTAGGATGACTTTCTCAAGGCATCAAGGTACTCTTCATCCGAGAACTCATCCGTCACGCCGCTGTTGTACAGTATTTTGGGTATTCCATATACCCTTTTTATTCCATAGCATTTAGCGATAAGCTCGTTCACCCACGAGCTACCATCTTCAATCCCAGCTTTATGCCCAATATCATCCTGCAGGTGCAATAGCCTATATTTATCCGATATGATTGGAACGTATGCCGTCCCAGCGCTGGAAGTGCTCATAATTATAGATCGGCGCGACATCTGCTGTGAATAATAATCACTTGCGCTGAATGCCGAAGATACAGCGTCACGCGAGTTAAAGCTGAGGATAAAACATATGACGGCCAGCGGATATCTCACCCTATAGATAAATGATCCATGCAATTCGACAAGCCGATCTCCGTCATATAGAAAAACAAAATAAAATATCCAACATAGCCATAGAGCCCAGGCAGCGGTTGATTCACCGCGAGGAGGGAGTGGAGATGCAAACGCATAGGCCGTTATAGTTTGAAAACAGAAGGCTCCTATTACAGTTAAGACCACTGCGTGCCAAATTTTGGCGCGATCCCGCAGAGGGTTTGCGAAAACGACACGCTTTTTCGCGAACGATTGCATGTCTGGCAAAAACAACAAAAATAAATACTTCAATGGACTCAGTAAAACGTCTATCGCAAAAGGGATTCCCCCCATAATTGTCATTTTGATGAATACCAGCAAGTTTGCTGTCTCTCTGCCAAACGCATGTGACGTACCTTTAAGCCTTATCTCGGTGCCTGGCGAAAAATAGACGGCACATAAACCAATAACGCAGAAAAGAACTGGAATTATAAGGTGTTTAGCCTTTTTCCAGTTATTAGTAAATACACAAAAGAGCTGAACGACAACAAGCATAATTAACAAAAAAACAGCGCCCACCTCTATCATGCCCGAATTTAAAATGGCAAGGATGGAGAGCGCCGCAATGTCAAATACGACATTATCCTCCCTAATCAGTTTTGCGACGAAACCGACCGCAAATAAAATGATACAACAGGTTATGTAGTACGGAGCGCCTGCCAGCCAATAAAGGCTGTCATGCAACATAGGCATTTGATTTAACCATAATGCCTGAAAAAATATTGAAATTAACATGCTTTCCTTGATTCTTGTCCTGAGAATAGACTTAACACAAAAATAAATAGAAGCAAGACTTAGCGCTATCCATAGAGAGGGTAAAAACCTGTAAAGCGTAACAAACATGCCTCTCACACTGGGTATGCTAACTGCTGAGAGGAGAAAAGAATTGGTAAATCTTCCAGTCCAAGAAGTATACCAATGATATTGAGACAACCAAAATTCTCTTTCCATAAGAGAAGCTTGAAAAAGATAATCGTCGGCGGTTGGGAAGGCAAAAAAACCAATCATCGCATATAGAAAGATATAAACACCACAAAAAAACGCGAGAATCGGTGTTTTTTTCAACTTTGTCACTATCTCCTTTAATTTACGACTGTTCACTGCAACCGGCAAGAGTTTTTTCACTCTAAGGGGCGAGGAGAGACTCAAGTTTTGCGCTGGCTCAATCTCTCTGATTTGTTCTTGTAGTATGGATATTGACGGGCGCATATATACCCCCTCTTTCTCTTATAGGTATATTTTGTGAATTCAGTATTTTTCGGCAATAGCCACGACACTTCCCCCAAAAGGCGAGGAAAATCTGGGAACCCATAATGTCTCCAGTGAAAATGCAAAGAATAACACTGAGTTAATGACTCGGGATGGAATCTTCGTCCCGGATGCAACGCCATCTTTTCTCACATACCGGTCAAAAAAACGCGATGCCGCCATAAGTGGGAGGCTCAGCATATTCATATAGCCTAAATAAAGAACTCTATAACCACTGCTTGCCAGTTTGTCTGACAAGCTTATTTTATTATATCTGCGAAAATGTCCTAGATTGTGGTCGTGTCGGCTAAATAACCACTGATATGCCGGAACGGTTATCAATAGCTTCGATTCGCATTTAAGAAACTCCCTTATATTGCGTAGTGACATTTCATCGAACTCAATATGTTCTAAAACATCAAAGAGGCAAATAAGGTCAAACTCTCGACCCGATATGGCTGAGAGCCCCTCTGGCAGCCAGCCTTTTTTGATTACAACACCGTCGTTTGTCCTTACCGCGTAGTCGAGAGCATATTCATTAACCTCGAGCGCCCAAACGTCTCCAAAGTTTGTCAGCATTTCGATGTTAGCGCCTACGCCACAGCCAATCTCCAGAATTTTACATCCCTTCGGCAAATTGAACGAATTTATTATACGCTTCAACACATTTCTTTTACCCTTAAACCACCAGTGAAATTTTTGAGTTTCTATCATCTCATCAAAAGCGACTTTATCCATACGAATGCCCCCGTTAAACGGAAAGTCAGAATCTCATTGGTTTTCTCTGCCATAAATACCCCTTATGATTTCGCGTAATCTACCGCGACTTTTTGTCCCTGTACGCCCCATACAGGAGGGTGCGCAGGGCGCCCCATGCGTCACGCTCCACGGAGGAGCGCCAAAGGTCTGCGGCCGCGTCGTACAGCGAGGCCCTGTGCACTAGCCTGTCGGACGCGATAGCCCTGTAGCCCGCCGCCAGCCGCGCGAATGGCCTCGCTGTGCCGTAGTATCTGGCCGCGCGTTTTTTCTCGCGCTCCATGAGCTCCGGGATCATCGCTATCCAGACGTCGGCGTCGTGCAGCTCGCCTAATGCGTCCTGTAGCTTCTTCGTCGTGGCTACGCAACCGTCCAGGCCCTCCTCGTCCGCGTACAGCCCACGGTATATCTCGATGGCGTAGCGGAGGCGCTTTACCTCTATCCTGAGACGGTGGTGCGCGTCGGACGCTTCCGGGTAGGAGAGGGCCGCCGCGTGCCGCGTCACGGACTCTATCTGGAGGCCGATGACCTTCGTCGCGCGCTCCACGTCGCCGCATCCGGCGTCATCGCCCCTCATCGCAATCTCGACGCGCGCGCCTTCGAGCCGCGCCCTCGCGTCGGACATGACCCTGCTGTCCGACAGGCCCGTGAGCATACGGTTTATGGCGGGCTGTTTTTTGGCGCGCGACTGGGCGAGACGCAGGGTGAGGCGGAGAACCCCGGGCCGCTCGTTTTCGGCGCACGAATTCACGAACTCATTGAGCCACGCGATCTGGACGTCCAGATCCCTGGCAAGCCCCAGGCGCTTCGTGACGGACCTGACGAGCTTGAACAGCCCGCGGGCATCGATGAGGCCGGCCTCCTCGCTCAACAGGCCGAGCGCGGCGCGCAGCCTTCTCGACGCCACTCTCATGCGGTGGAGGCACTCCGGGTCCTCCGAGGACATCACGCCCGGGATCTCACGTGCCATGGCGTCCATCCTGTCCAGTATCCCGCCGATGGCGTAGGCGGAGGTCCGGTCAGCCATCTACGCCATACCGGGGTTGTCGATCATCCACTGCTGCGAGTCTACGAGCGGCGAGCCCTCCTGCGGAGCCCTGCGCACGTATTCCCCGTCAGGGGAGAGGGCGCTCGACTGGGCGTTGTCGCTGAGGTGCACGGGCAATATCACGTTTATGATCCTCTGGCGCAGCAGCGGCGACTCGACCGGGAACAGCGTCTCGACGCGCCTGTCCAGGTTCCTCCCCATGAGGTCGGCGCTCCCGAGGAAGACCTCCTCGTCGCCGCCGTTGCGGAAGTAAAAAATTCTGGCGTGTTCTAAAAAACGTCCCACGATGGAGGTCACGGAGATATTTTCGCTCATGCCGGCGACGCCCGGGCGCAGACAGCAGATCCCTCGCACCTGGAGATCCACCTTGACGCCAGCCGTCGAGGCCCTGTACAGCGCCTCGATGCAATCCTTGTCGGAGATGGCGTTCAGCTTGAATATTATGTGTCCGCCGCCGTCCTTCTCATGAGCCTCTATCTCGCGGTCGATCCGGGCGATTATCTCCCTCCTCAGCGTGTTGGGCGCCACGAGCAGCTTTCGATACTCCCTCTGGCGCGAGTAGCCGGTGAGGACGTTGAACAGATCCGACACGTCCGCGCCGATATCCGGGTTTGCCGTCAAGAGCCCTAAGTCCGAGTAAATGCCGGCAGTCACGGCGTTGTAGTTGCCAGTGCCCAGGTGCACGTAGCGGCGGATGCCGTCCTTCTCGCGCCTGACCACCATGCATAGCTTCGCGTGGGTCTTCAGCCCCTCCAGGCCGTATACAACGTGCACTCCGGCGCTCTCCAGCGTCCTCGCCCACCCGATGTTGTGCTCCTCGTCGAATCGGGCTTTCAGCTCAACCAGCGCCGCCACCTGCTTTCCGGCCTGGCACGCCTCCATCAGGGCGGCTGCTATCGGCGAGTTCGTCCCGGCGCGGTACATGGTCTGCTTTATGGCCAGCACGTCCGGATCCTTGGAGGCGAGCCGTATGAAATCCACGACGGGCTTGAAGCTGTCGTAAGGGTGGTAGAGCAGTATGTCCTGGGACGCGATCGCGTGGAACATGCCCCTGCGGTCATTGAATTCCACCGGCTGGCGCGGCGTGTAGGGGCGGTCTTTCAGGTCCGGGCGGTCCAGCTTGCAGAGCTGCATGATCGCGGACATACCGATAGGGTTCTTCTGCGAGTACACCTGATATAGCTCCATCTCCAGGTTTCGCGTCAATATCCCGCGTATGCGCTTCGACGAGCCCTTCTCTATCTCAAGGCGGACGGCGCTGCCGAATCGGCGCCTGTCGATGCTCTCCAGTATGCTGTGCATGAGATCCTCCGCTTCGTCAAGCTCTATCTCGAAATCGGCGTCGCGGGTCACGCGGAAGAGCGCGGACTCCACCACCTTCATGCCCGGGAAGAGCGAGTCGAGGTTCTCCCTCACCAGATCCTCTATCCAGACGAACCTGTCCGCCGCCGCGGACTGGCGGAGCCCCATCTTCTCCATCTTGTCCGAGGCCTCCACGGGGAGGTGCAGCAGCCTCGGGAAGGACTCCGGTATCTTGATCCTCGCGAAGAGCTCCCGCTTTTTTTCGTCCGTCAGGACGATGGCGATATTCATGCTCAAGCCTGAAATGTGAGGGAACGGGTGGCTCGGGTCGAAGGCCAAGGGCGTGAGCGTCGGGTATATCTCGTCCTTAAAGTAGTTGTCGAGGTATTTTTTCTGCTTGTCCTTGAGTTCCTTGTACTCGAGTATCTCTATGCCGTTTTTTTTGAGCTCCGGCACGATCTCGCTGTTCCAGCACTCAATCTGCCTCTTCAAATCCGGCATTATGCCGCGCCTCACGGCGGCCAGCTGCTCCGCCGCGGACATGCCGTCCAGCGAGCGGTCGGCCACGCCCACGCGATGCTGCCTGCAAAGCCCGGACACCCTTATCATGAAGAACTCGTCGAGGTTGTTAGAAAATATCGCGAGGAACTTAACGCGCTCAAGGAGGGGCTTGGATCTGTCCATCGCCTCGTCAAGCACCCGCTTGTTGAAGCGCACCCAGCTCAGTTCGCGGTTAAAGTACCTGTCATCCGGCTCGTTTTCCCCGTTCACCCGGGATTTCCCGGCACCAGCAGCGTCCACTTTATTTCTCCTTTGTCAATCCTGTCGCCGAGGAGGGCTTATTTAGCGGCAAACGACACTCAACCGCGCGTAATCGCCCTGAACTTGGCGAGCAACTCCTCCACGGACATCCCTGTCCTTATTCCAAAGCGCGTCAGCGCGAAATCGTAGCGCGCCGGGTCGTCGGGCCGAAGCCTCCTGAAGCCGTCCGTGGCGTCCAAGGCCGCCGCCCCGTCGGCGCTCTTTCGAGTGACGAAACCAAGCCCGGTAGCAATCCGAAACATATGCGTATCGAGCGGGACAATAATATCACAAGCCGGGACGCTTCTCCACCCGCCGGGGTCCACGTCGTCCTGCCTGGCCATCCAGCGGACGTACAGGGCCAGCCGTTTGCAGGCGCTGCCCTTTGACGGGCGAGGGAGGAGGTGGGAAGAGTCAAGGGCCGCACAACTGAGCAGGGAGCGCGTGAAGTGTTCCATCGCGCCCAGCACCCCGCATCGCGGGGAGAAGGCACCGGGCGCGGGTCGCGCCGCTTCCGACAATCCCTCCATGAAGAGGTTTTCGAGGCTTCCATGTGCGATCAAGGCCCTGCCTATCCCGTGGAGGAACTTCGACATCTCCTCGCAAGCGGTGAAGCGGTGGACGAAGCCCCCGAGCCTCCGGGCCATCTCGTCGTGAGAGCTTTCCCGTCTCGCGTACTCAAGAAGCGTCTCCGCCGGGGCATGGCCCAGCACGTCCAAGACGCGGCGGACGCTCGACAGGATGGACGCGACGCGCCCATAAGCCAGGGAGGACGCTATAAGCCCCACGACCTCCCTGTCGGAAGGGTCGTCGTAATGGTACAGAAATTCCAAGGGGTCTGGCGACACGTACTCCCTGCGGTTGTACTCCCGGTACAGATCCTCCAGCAGCTCGTATGTCCCGCCCTTGTAAGGCGCTGTGGGCGCGTCTGCCTCCAAAACGCTCATATCGCCAGGAAACCGAGATTCATCGCTATGATTCTAATGGTCATTTTCATTAATTTTTTGGCTCTATTTTATTCGCGGCTTCCTTGCCCAACCGGGTGAGCCGGTACCTCTGCGTCGGGCTCCTGGGGGCGTCCGGCTGGGTCATCTCCACGAAGCCGGTCTCGATTGCCGGGTCGAGATAGTTCTTCCTGAACGTACCCCTGTGCGACATGCGGAGGCCATTCATAACCTCCGCGCCACTCAACGTGCGGCCCCCGAAGACCAAAAGGAGCCTCTCCATATAGTCGGACAGCCGCTCTGGCGCGTCTGGCCGCCTGGCGGCGCGAGGCGTCGCGGCTATTCTCCGAGACAGTTCCTCGGCAATCAGCCTCATCATATAGAGGACGAACGTGGACGCGTTCTTCTGCCTGTCCGACCGTTCCAGCGCCGCCAGGTAGGCGGGCTTGTTTCGTGAGACGCATTCCTCCAGGTCCAAGAAGGCTAAGGACGGCCGCCATTTTCTGATCAGCTCCGAATGCCAGAGCCTCGCAAGCCGTCCGTTCCCGTCCACGAACGGGTGGACGCAGAGAAGCTGATAGTGGAATATCGCAAAAGCTGTCATTGGGTGTTCCCCGGGGTCGCCGAGCCATTCGAAGAGTTCCGCTGTAAGCCTTTTCGCGGTCTGCGGCGGCGGCGGCGTCAACATCACCTGCGCGCCTCTCGTCACGCGGGCATCCGTCGTCCTGAACGCGCCAGCCCCAGGGACGGGGCCAAGCAGCGCCCCGTGCGCCGCCAGCAGGTCGGATAGCTCATAGGGGTCACAGCGGGCAGGCGCTGAGTCGTCGCTCCCTTGAGCAAGCCTCTCGGAATACACCCCGACGGCCTCGCAGACATCGCCTAAAACCGCCGATAACTCAGCTTCCATGACGAAAGGAGCCACACTGCCCTTCTTGGGTGCCATCACAAATCCCCCCAGATTAAATAATACCAATTCGCTTTCAATCGGGCGTTAATGGTACGTTTCGTGGCGCATAAACACTGGCCCTGAAATCTTTTAACTTTAGGCCCCTGATTGCAAATCGGTATAAAACTCGATCATTTGAGCTCGCTCGCGTTTTTCTTGATTTCCTTGATCAGCTTGTCGAGGTTCTGCGTCCTCGCGAGTTCCCTGTCCGGCAGCGAAAACGTGAGGCACGCGCACTCGGACACCCCTATCGCGCCAGATCTGGCCGTTTTTACGATCCTCTTGACCAGCTCCAGAAGCGCGGCCCGCCCCCACTCCGTCTTCGCTATCCTGGTTGCCACCTCGTCTGTCATGGAGCTGTCCAGTATCGCGCGAACCTCCTGCCGGTCTGCGCCGTGCAGGGCGGAATAAGCCGCGAGGGCTTCCAGGCGTCCGTCGCTCTTAGAGCTGTGCGTGTCGAGGGAACCGGCTGAAAGTTTGGCGAACTTTCCTATCTGCCCGATGAGGATGAGTTTTTCGAACCCGAAATTGCCGCTGATCGCCAGCGCCTCCCCGGCGAAATTGCTTATGTTGACGATCATCTTCTCCGGCACGCCCAGGAGCATAGCCACCCTGCGCCCGTAATTGCCCGGCACGAGACACACGATCCGCGCGCCCGCGGCCGAGAGCGCTGACAGCTCGGACTTTATCGAGCCAGCGACAGATTCCGCGCTCGCCGCGGGAGCGGCGCTGCCATTGCTGAGGATAGACAGCCCGCCCACGATCCCGAGCCTGGGGTTGTACGTCCTCTTGGCGAGTTCCTCGCCGCCCGGTATCGAGATGGAGACGATCGCGCCGTTCCCCGTAGGCAGTTCAGCCTCAATGGATTTCCTGATGAGCGCGAGCGCGCTGTGGTTGATGGCCGCCTTCCCCGGGCTGATTAAGAGGCCGGGCTTCGTGACCACCCCGACGCCCTTGCCGCCCAGCACCGTGACCCCAGGGACGTCCAGGATCTCGACGGACGAGACAACGACGGTGCCGTGGGTGACGTCCATGGCATCGCCGGAATCCTTCGTCACCCAGGCCTCGGCGCCCTTCTCCGTCCTGACGCACCCTGTGACCGGGACGGCCGCTTCCCTTCCGGCAGGCAGGGAAAGCCATACGCTGGAGCAGCTCCTGTCCGTCAAAAAGCGTACAGAAGCAACGGCTGCCGCCGCCGCGGCCGCCTCGATAGTAAATCCATTTTCACCACCGTAGTCCGCCTGGTCCATGAGCTACATCCCAGCTTCCCTAGGTCGTCTGTCACGTAAGTATACTCTTTTTTGAGAAATTCAACACATTCTCCAAAGTTATGCCCAATTAGTGGATAACTTTGTGCAAAACTAGCTTAAATTCAGATTATGCCGCGCAAAAGACATTGTTGATAAGTTGGAATGGTCAAATTTTCTCGTCGCGGGCAAATCGTAAAGAACGATTTTTTGCTATGGAATACGTGACGGATCGCCAAATCAACCCTTCCTAAAATCATCCGTGAGGGGCATCCGCGCTCACGCGGCGGAGCCAGTCGTCGATGAGCATCCGCGAGATGCTGATCCTCTGAGGCAGATCGGGGAGGTCGTAAGGGGTAAACCAGCGGACGTCCGTCAGCTCAAAGCCATCCGCGCAGGGCTCGCCGCTCTCCCACTCAGCGCGGAAGCCCAGCATCATGGACGATGGGAACGGCCACGGCTGGCTGCCGACGTAGAGGATGTTTTTGATCCTTACGCGGGATTCCTCGTATACCTCCCTTATAACGGCGTCCTCGACCGTTTCCCCGGGTTCCACGAAACCCGCCAGCACGCTGTAGCGGCCGCTGGGGAAGCTCGCGTTGTGCCCGAGGAGGATCATGCCGTCCCTCTCCACAGCCACTATCATCGCCGGGGCTAGCGACGGGAACACGACGCGCCCGCAGCCTGGACAGACGCGGGCCGTCTCCTTGTCGTGATCTTCCATCGCCGCGCCGCACCGTCCGCAGAGCTTGTTATCCAGGCAAAGGCTCATCATCTGGAACGCCGCGCCGGAGCGCAGGAATAGCCGTCGCCCCAAAATCGCCGCGAGGTCACGCCGGCCCACCGCCGTAAATTCGTCAGGCACGGCGGCGCCTGACGCGATGCGACCCCACGTTTCGCCAGTGCCAGCCGTCCGCGACACAGCGCCGAAGCACTCCAAGATATCCCTGTATTTTTCTATTTCCGAGGAACCAGGCAGGGCCATACCGGCCCGGCGCAGGAACACGTTCGCGTCACGCGTCCTGTCGAACAGAAAGAGCGGCCCGTCAGGCACCGCGCAGCTCCTTTTTAAGCACCTTGCCGAAGCTGTCCTTCGGGAGGGCATCCAGCAGCTTCACGGATCGGGGCGCCTTGTAGTTCGGGAGCTTCGACCGCCCGTATTTCACGATGTCATACGGGCGAAGGGCGCTGCCCTCCTTCTGGACGACATAGGCCTTGACCGTCTCCCCTTTGATCCCGCCAGGGACGCCAACGACGGCGACCTCCGAGATGTCCGGGTGCCCCCTCAAGACAGCCTCGACCTCCGCCGAGTAAACGGGCGCGCCTCCCACCATGATCACATCCACCGCCGGGGAGACTATCGTGATGAAACCGTCCTCGTCTATCCTCACAATGTCCTGCGCGTCGAACCAGCCATCCTTGAAGCGTTCCGCCGTAAGGTCAGGCGTCCTGTAGTAGCCGCCCGCCACGGCGTCCCCGCGCAGCCACAGCCTGCCGTCGCTGCCGAAGGGGAGGACCTGGCCGTCATCGCCCCGCACCTCCGCGTCGAAACAGGGCAGGATCTTCCCGGATGAACCAGGCTTCGCGCTGCCGGCGTCCGGCGTGACCGCGAGGACTGACGAAGCCTCCGTCAAACCGTAGCCTTCCAGCGGCTCGACGCCGAATATCTCCTTCGCGCGCGCGGCTATGCCGGGCGTGAGTTCGCCTCCGCCGTAAAAGACGAGCTTTACCTTCTGCATCGGCGTGATATCGCGCTCCCCGCCCAGGAGGATGCTGAGGAGCGTCGGCACGGCCGGGATGATCGTGACCCCCGCCGCTCGGATCGCGGCCAGGGTGTTCTTCGGCGGCACGAAGGACGAGACGACCACCTGCGGCATCCCGGAGGCCAGCGGCATTATCCCGCCGATCACGAAACCGAGCGAGTGATAGTTGGGTATCGCGTTCAGAATGACATCGTCCTCGTCCGTGGACGGTATCGTCTCCAATATGGACGACAGGAGGGTGATGATGTTCCAGTGCGTGATGGGGACAGCCTTTACGTCACCACCCGCGCCGGCCGTGTGGAACAACACAGCGTTATCGGTGTCGCCGTCGGGCAGGCTCTCTCGTCCGGCTATGAGTGGCGCGGCGTCGCCAAGCGCCGCCGAAACGGCCGGGATCCCGCTGGCGCGGACATGCTCCGCCAGGCCCTCGATCTCCGGGCTGACGATCGCGCCGAACACGTCGACGCTCCTGAGATACTCGACGAGCGGGGGGTGCTTCAACTGCGGGCTCACGGGAACCACCGTGCCACCGAGCTTCCAGACGGCTATGGATGAGGCCAGCATGAGAGGGCTGTTCGGCAGCACCAGCGCCAAACGCCGCCCAGGCGAAAATCCGCCCTCAGCCAGGTTCGCCTCGCACTCCTCCGCCATCTCCTCGATGGTCCCCCTCGACCACCACGCGCCGCGCCACCAGAGACAAGGCTCCGTGGGCGCTTTCACGAAATTCTGCGTGACGAGCTCTTCCAGCCTTTGGTTCATCGGGCCATCGTCCCTTCCGCCATCTCTACAGCAACAGGCCCAGGTACGCGCTCCACGCCGAAGCGAACGGGAGCAGGTTCTCCGGGATGTCGTACCTTGCGTGATAGAGTCCGTATTCCATGCCCGTGCCAAGGAACATCAGACACGACGGAATCTGCTCAGAATAAAACGAGAAGTCCTCTCCGAGGAGGAGAGGGCTTCTCAAAAGTTCCATAGAATCGCTTCCTACAAGGGCCGTCCCGTACTTGAAAACATCCGATACGAGATTCTCGTTGTTTACCACTTGGTTGTAGTCGAGCATGTACTCAACCGAAGCGGCGATGTGGGAGATGCGGGAGAGGCCCTTCACTATCTCCTCTATGCGCGCCTTGAGGATGCGGTGCGTCGCTTGGTCGGTGGACCTGAGAGTACCCCAGAGATGGGCTTCCTCCGCTATCACGTTGTACACCTCGGCGGCCTCCATTCGGCCAAACGACAGGACGACGGTGCTGGCCGGGTTCACCTCGCGGGTGATCATGCCCTGAAGCGCGAGCTGCACCTCGGCGGAGAGGTATACCGGGTCGCTCGTCAGGTATGGGGTCGGCCCATGCCCCCCAGGCCCTGTAAGCCCTATGTGTATCTTGCTGGAGAAAGCGGTGACCCCGCCCCTGTTGGTTATTATCTGCCCATAGGGGAGGTGCGGTATCCAGTGGACGCAGAGCATCTTCTCTATGTTGAACGCGCCGACCAGATCCGCGTCCAGCAGGTGCTTCGCGCCGCCCTTGCCCTCCTCCGCGGGCTGGAAGATGAACACAACAGGGCGCGTCAAAAGACCCCTGTGCTCGCAGAGCAGCCTAGCGGCACCGAGAAGGGACGCCATGTGCGCATCGTGTCCCTGGACGTGCGAGACCCTGTTGTCGTAGGAGATGAACGGCAGCCCCGTATCTTCGCGGACTTCCACGGCATCTATCTCCGCCCGGAAGGCGAGCGCGCCTCCGGGCAGATCTCCGCCCAGTCTGCCGATGACGCACGTCTGCAAGCCGAAGCCCTTGAACACTTCCATCCCAGGCATCGATTGCAGGACGCTCTCTATCTTACCGGACGTCATATACTCCTCAAGGCCCAGCTCGGGGAACTGGTGGAACCGCCTCCTGTATTCTACGATTTCCTCCGTCATGCCCTCCGCCTCGGAGAGCAGCTTTACGCCGAGATCCGCCGCGGCAGCCAGCTCCTTAAACATAAAACCTAGCCCTCCAGCCAGCGCCGGAAGAGATCCGGGGCGCTCCACGGCTCGATCCGCATGGAAGTGGCGAGGATCCTGTCCCTGCACCAGCCGTCGGGCGAGGTCTTGTTTTTATCTGCGGGGTCTGTAACTGTCCAGCACTCGTCACCTTCGCCGGAGGACTCAGTGGCGTAGGAGTCCGAGGCGTAGCCCGCGACGGACTCCCTAGAACCTGTGAGGAGCGGGTTCGCCTTGCGGCTGGAAGCTGTCATTTTTTTGATGTTTCCAAACGTTGCCCTCCTGTAAATGCTGCTGAAGGGCAGTATCCCAAAACCACGGCCCTCGCCCTGCCCTTCCGGCAGTGTGATGCTGTCGCCCAGGATCGCAGACGACCCGCCCTCGGCGAAGAGGAAGGATCCGCCCGTCGACCCCCTCGTGAGCATGGTCTTCAGGTAAATGTTGCCGAAAAATTTCGGCAGGACCATGTACGCCAGGCCGTGCGGCAGATACACGCCGTGTATCGGCACACTGTGGGTTATGTCGCCCACGAGCGGGATATCCACTACGTTGCAGCCCAGCACCCTCAGCAGGATCTCCGTGCCGTCGCCCGCAATCGAAAGCACGGGGTGCTTCACGACCGCGATGTTGACCTTGCCGCTGTCCGTTATGGGCTCGCACAGGCGCGGCTGGCGCGGCCACGCCGGCGCCGCCTGGGCTATGGCGCTGAAAAGCGCCCAGTTGACCAACTGCTTCATGCCCAAGAGCTGTTTCGCGGCGGAGCGGATCGGCAGGGCGGCAGAGGCGGCTGAGTCGGAGCAGAGCTGCAAGAGCGTGGGGGAATCGCGCTCGACGACGCGCGGCATGGAGCCGATCGAAAAAGCCGTGAAGGTACGCCCGGCCTCGCGATCCACCAGCTCGTACTCCCTGTTGTTCAGTATGGAGCGGAATAAAATGGCGCGAACGGGCTTCCCTCCGCCCTCAATCTGCCGCAGGGCAGCGGCGACAGACCGCACCGTCAGCGTTGAGGACGCGTCGCTGTATATTATCGGGACGACGTCGCAATCCAGCCAATCGGACAGCAGGACGCACTCCTTTGGCACCTTGAAGGGCGCGTCCTCGAGGATGCGCCCGCCCAGGTTCGTCAGCACCAAGTTTAAGCAGTCAGGCGAGGCCGCGCTCTCAAACAGCCACCGTAGGTTCGCCCGCCCGTCGCACAGGACGGGGTCGAGCAGCGTCACGGGCTGGCTACAGAGAACCTGCAGCGAGCGGATCGTAAGTTCGTCCGCGTTGCCAACAAAAAGTTTTATTTTGTAACCGAGCTCTTTCAGGGCGGTTGCTATCAAAACCCCCGACGGAACCTTGCCCGATCTGTGTTCGTCAGCTAATATCAATCTCGGAAGGTTCAATGACAACATCCCCTTTGGGCGCACAAATCGCTTAATTGATGCTATAGTTTACCACATAATTTTTTATCTGAACTATCAATCCACCTCGTCGGATGGAGGAGACAAAGTGAAACAATCTCTAGATAATTATGACGCGTTCATGGGGGAAGATTTCTTCCGCGACAGAGGAAACCTCGTAGGCACAGGGAGCTGCGGCGGAAAAGCCAAGGGAATGGCGTATGCCCACGCGGCCCTTTCCGGAACGCCGCTCGGTGAGAAGATCAGCTTCCCCGACCTCACCATCGTGCTTTCCACCGAGGTCTTCAGAGATTACCTGGACGCAAACCACCTGTCCTGCCTCTATGACGACGACGACTGGGCCGGAGTCCAGAGGCGGATATCGGAGTCTCCCCTGCCTCACGCGATAACGGCGGAACTCTCTGACATATTGGATCGTTTCGACGCGATCGGCACCCCCCCTCTCGCCGTGCGGTCGAGCTCGCTCATGGAGGACTCGGTCTCCCTATCGTTCGCCGGCAAATATCAAACGTGTTTCTCGCCTAACTGCGGCCCGAAACCGTATCGCCTGTCGTTGCTAGAATCCTGCGTCCGTACCGTCTTCGCCTCGGTATTCAACCCATCAGCGAGGGCTTACCGTGAAAAGCACGGAAAAAAACACCGGGACGAGGCTATAGCGGTGATTATACAGTCTCTTTCGGGAAAAAACCATGGCCGCTTCTTCTACCCCGAGCTAGCCGGCACCCTTTTCTCTCGCGTCTTCCGCCGGCCAAACCCCAGGATAAAGAAGGAGGACGGCCTCATGCGCCTCTGTTTCGGCATGGGGACGAGGTCGGTGGATCGCTGCGCCGCGCGTATCTTCTACCTGACGAACCCGTCCCTGCTCCCGGCTGGCAACCTCCCGGCCCAGGTCGCTGAGGCGAGCCAGGAGAACTTCGATTACATCGACAGGGATTCGTGCGAGTTCGCCAGCGGCGCCCTGTCGGAATTCGCTCCCTTTCTGCAAAAGGAGCACAAGAACTACGGCGCCTACGTACAGCTATACGCGGACAACATCCTGTACTCCTCCCTGGGCGAGCCGGAGGGGCCTGCTCGGCCCCTCTTCTCGTTCCCCGAGCTGCACCTTAAGGAGCGCGGCCTCTTCGACCTCTCCCGCGAGCTGCTGCGCCACATGGAGGAGGCGTCAGGCATCCCGGTGGACATAGAGTTCGCCTGCGAGACAAGCCCCGAGAGGGACTTCCGGCTGCTGCAGCTCCGCCCTCTGGCCGCTTTCGAGGAGATGAGCCGCGTGGAGATCCCTGAAACGCCGGACGAAAAAATCATCTTCATGGGCGACAGGATGGTGAGCAACGGCCTGCTGGAGAACGTGGAGTACCTCGTGTACGTCAGCGCGGAGGCATACAAGGGCGAATGGGACCCGTCCGCCGCCGCGCGGGCTATCGGGGAGATGAACAGGAGGCTGGAGGGGACGAAATACATCCTCGCCGGCCCAGGCAGATGGGGCAGCAGGAACCCAGCGCTGGGAGTGCCGGTCCTGTACGCCCAGATATGCAACTGCGGCTGCCTTGTCGAGATAAGCGTCCCGGAACTGAACTTCTCGCCGGAACTGTCATATGGCACGCACTTTTTCCTGGACATGGACTCCGACGGGACGCTCTATCTGCCGGTCTTCGGCAGGCAGAAAAAGAACAAGTCCAACACGGACTGGCTCGAACGCGCCCCCTACGAGACCGGTGAGCACCCGTCCGTGCGCCTTTACAGGGGCAATTTTTCCGTGTACTTGGACGGCGAGCTGGAGACGGGCATAGTAGTGGCGGCTGAGTAAACCCGACCCTGAAAAAAAGGAGGCCTCTTGGCATCTGAGGTCTCCCCTTATTTTGTCTGAATGTATCTTGCTTGCACTCTTAATCCTACTTCTAATTATATCCCGAGGAAATACGCTCCCCACAGCCCGAAGCTGAGGCCCACCAGGAAAATCGCTGTTATGAGCGCGACCACTAGCAACAGCTCGCCCCAGCTCCTCTTCTTCTGGGCCTCTGCCGTCCTCGTCCTTTTCCCATAGCTTGACAGATCCTTCGACGGGAATCCGGACTCATCGGGGTGGATGAAGTCTGGGTATGAATACTCGTTTATCTCGACCTCAAGGAGATCCGCTATCAGCGAGTCCAGCGTGGTTGACAGAGACTCCAGCTTCTCCTGCCTGTCCTCGGCCTGTATGGGATCTGCGTTGGAGACGGCCGTATCTATGCGGGCCGCGAACTCCTGCTCCATTTTATCCAATCTCGCAACAAGGCTCTCGTGTCGATTCGAGGCGTCACGAGTGATCTTAATTTCTTCTTCTTCGGTCACTGGATCGCGGAGCTTGACCCCTGTTCCGGCGGAAGCGTAAAAGTCGTCTTCCATTGCCACCCAGACCTCCTCTCCAGCTTATCGCGGCCAATCAACGACGAAGCCCGTAATCACTAAATTGTTACCTTAACGCCGACATTATAATCCTCTTGCCCATTTTATGCAAATCTTTTTACCGCCTTCGCATGAGTCTATAGAACTATTTTGCGCTGTTTTTTACAACAATGCTAACGCGTTGCCTCCGGTTGCGTCCCTGGCTTTCTGGCCAGCGGCGCGCCGTCAGTCCTCTATCGCGTTTAAAAACAGGCCGCGCAGTTCCTTGTATCCAGCATAAACCTCCTCCGGGCTTTCTGTCCCCTTCACCCGCTTGGCGAGCAAGAGCATCGACAGCTCGTGGGCGAGCTGTCCCTTCGGCAGTCCGTGAACCTCAGCGAAGATCGAGCTGTAAGCGTGCATACACATACCCCCTGAAATAATAGAGAACCAGCCTACGTTTCCTTAAATTACTGTCCCTGAGTCTCCAGGGCGCTCAGAGCGGGGCGGTAGTTAGGGTTGATGGCGAGGGCCCTCTCGAAGCAGTCTAATGCATCTTTTTTGCGACCGAGCTTGAGTGCCGCCATACCGGCCCAGTAAGCCGACAGGTAATTGCCCCTGTAAGACTCCGCTAGCTGCTTGAAGATGGCGAAAGACTCCGCGTATCGCCCCCTCTCGTACAGGTTGCGGCCGTCGGTGTGCCTTGTGCGGAGGTTGCTCCTGTCCATCGGCGACAGTGGATATGTCTCTATCACGTCGATCCCGGTCGAATTATCCCCGTCTGCCGCGTCGGCCCTGGTCACGGACGCTGCCGCGTCAGGGGGCTCGACCGGCGCCTCGGCCGCGTCTGGCGTCTGGCTCCGCGCCCAGCTGGCCAGCAGGTCAGCTCTCGCGTCAGGCGAGACCGCATGAGACAAGGGCTGGTCGCCGGAGGATATTTCGCCGGTGACTATAAGCGCGCCCCGCGACTCCGCCATCTCCGAGAGCGCCTCTATAAGGTCGCGCTGGTCGCCGGAAGCGGCATCGGACGAACTTGGGTCATCCAGGTCATTGGAAGCGGCATCGGCTGGAACTGCGTCATCCAGGTCGCTGGAAGCCACATCGGACGAAACCGCGTCATCGCGGGACACAGCTTTTTCTGTGGGCGGTTCCCGATACGACGCGAGCTCTATCTCCTTTGCCGCCTCGGACGAAATCGCCTCCAGCCTGTCGCCGGGCATGACCGCCGCCCCGGGCGAACGCGCGATGACGCATATGCCGCTCACGGGCCCGGCGTCACGCAGCCGCAGGAGCGCGACGGGTATTTTTTCCCAGGGCCAGTCCGAGAAGGCCACGTAAAGCGCACCGGCTTTCGCCCCGCTATCTGTGCCTATGCTGACAGCATACTCTTCCCCGTTCACGCCGGACACCAGCAGATCCTCGTGGCCAGCCAGGCCCCGGATGGCGCGGCCGGCCAGCGAGACGGCGGACACGACGGCGCGCGCGGACATTTCCCCGAACGCTGACTCCATAGCCTCGCGCCGGGGAACCGCGAGCGGCGAAACGGCGGGAGACGCGCTTCCCGTCTCAGAGAGGCCGGCCCGCGTCTCGGCGGCCCGCACGTCTATGAGGCGCACGTCCAGGGTGGCGCTCGCCATAATGGACAGCTTAGTGCCGGTAACTTCCGGCAACCCCATCAGCCCGAGCTCGCCCACGTCCTTGAGGGACCAGAGCACAGCATAGTCCCAGCCCGATCCGGCGCCCACTCTGACCGCTTCCTCCACGCCCACAGGCTTGGAGATGCCCGCGCCCGAGTCCACCGAGAAAGCCTCGGAGACGGCGATCTCCCTTGCCAAGAGATCCGTTATCAGATCAGCCTGCGCGGCGGAGACCGCGCCCCTCTCAAACTGAAGTACGCCAACCCTCAGCTCGGCGCCGGCCGTCCCCGCCAGGCATACGAGCGACGCGCAGGCCGCTATCGCGGACAATAGTTTCAAGAAATAAACCGGGAGACCCTTCAAGGCCATCACCTTTTTCGACGGATACGCTGCTTTGATAATGTTTCACGTGACACGCAACATGAAAAACCTCACTTCCTCAATTATCCCATCACTGTAACGTCTGTCAAGTTCAGCTTCGCGTTTGTGTCAGCTTCGCGTTTGGCGCGTAAACGCCGGCAATGCGAGGGATTGCCGAACGAGCGCCCGGAAGCGTACTTACGGTACGCTGAGGACAGCGAGCGAGGCAAGCGTGAAGCAGTGCCGGCGAAGACGCGCCAAACGCCCAAGGGGGAATGTACGATTGAGACCAAACGCATGGGTCGCCATAACGGCGATAATATTTGGAATTGCCTACGGGGCGCAGGCCACGGGGCTGCCGAGGGCGCCTATAGGCAACCCTATGGCGCCGGTGTATTTTCCGATGGGGCTGGCCATATTGATGGTCCTCTTTGGCGCTATGCTATTCTTCTTCGAGGCGCGCAAGGGGCTTAACAGCGACGACAAGAGCAAGCGACCGCAGTTTCACTTCGCCGGCATGAAGCTGATACTCATAGTCATAGCCCTCTGCCTTCTGTACACAGTGACGTTCGACCGGCTGGGTTTCGTGCTGTCCACGATGATCTTCCTCATGGCGATGCTCACGTTCATAAACGGCAAGGAACGGACGATCGCGAACGCCGTGATAACGATCTGCTACTCCATAGGTATGTGGTATGTGTTCGTCAACGTCTTTCAGCTGGCCCTTCCGTCGTCCCCGCTGGGGATATTTTAAAACAGGATTTGGGGTAGATAAAAAATGGGGGAAATTGCGAGTCACCTTCTAAACGGCCTGTCAATAGCGCTGACGCCGACTAACGCGCTGTGGCTGGTCCTGGGCTCCGCTCTGGGGACGGTCTTGGGGATGCTCCCCGGCCTTGGCCCTACCACCGGCATCGCCCTGCTCCTGCCTCTCACGTTCAGCATGCAGCCGACCACGGCCCTTATCGCCATGTGCTCTATCTACTACGGCGCGATGTTCGGCGGGTCTCGCAGCTCCATACTGCTGAACGTGCCGGGCGACGGCGCGGCGGTAGCTTCCTGCTTCGACGGATACCCAATGGCACAGCAGGGCAGGGCTGAGGCGGCACTTGCCATATCGGCCATAGCGTCATTCATAGGGGGGCTGCTGGCGACGGTCGCGTTCGTGCTGATCGCCATCCCGATGGCGCGGTTCGCGCTCAAGTTCGGGCCGCCTGAGTACTTCGTGCTGATGATCTTCGCCCTCGCCGCGACGGCCGCCATATCGAAGGCGGCCCTGCTCAAAGGGATGATAGCGATGATCCTGGGCCTCATGCTCACGACGGTCGGCCTCGACCATCAGTCCGGAATGCCGCGCTTCACCTTCGGCCTGAGCGAGCTGCAGGGCGGCATCGACTTTGTAATAGTGATCATAGGGATATTCGGCATCGGCGAGGTGTTCGAGAACCTGGAGCACATAGCGCGGGCTGTGGTGAAGCCGGTGCAGACCAAGTTCGGGCGCATCTGGATCAGCATGGAGGATTGGAAGCGCTGCGTATGGCCGATCCTCCGCCAGGCGCCCATAGGGTTCATCATCGGCATCCTGCCCGGCGCGGGCGGTACGATCGCCGCCATGATGGCCTACAACAACGAGAAGCAGCTCTCAAAGCACCCGGAGGAGTTCGGGCACGGCGCAATAGAGGGCCTTGCCGCGCCGGAGTCAGCCAACAACGCCTGTTCCGTCGGCGCCATGATACCAATGTTCACCCTGGGCGTACCGGGATCCGGGACGACCGCTGTCATGCTCGGCGCGCTCCTGATCATGGGCCTGCAGCCGGGGCCGCTCCTCTTCCAGCATAACCCCGACATAGCGTGGGGCGTCATCGCCAGCATGATCCTGGGCAACTTCGTCTGCGCGCTGATCAACCTGCCGCTCGCTGGCTTGCTTGTCCGCGTACTGTCCGTGCCGGGCAGGATCCTCTACCCGATCATCGTGGTCCTGGCGTTTCTGGGCGTCTATACCATCAACTTCGCCGTGGCCGACTTCATCCTCCTTACGATCCTTGGCTTCGTCGGCTACCTCATGAAGAAGTTCAAGATCCCGACCGCGCCGCTCATCCTGGCGTCAGTCGTCGGCAGCATGATGGAGGAGACGTTCCGTCAGTCCATGATGCTGACGAACACGTCGTTCGGCATCTTCTTCCGCTCGCCGATATGCATGGTGCTGTGGGCGCTGACGATAGCCTCGATAGCGTGGCCCTTCATCTCCGAAGCGAGGGCAAAGAAAAAGACCGCGACAGCCGCGTAAAAAAGGACGAGTTTTTAGCGAATCGTGCCGCATAAAAAGAGGAGAGGGGCCAATGTTCGGCCCCTCTCCTAAATAGTCGTAGTTGAAAAACACCATGATAACATATCTCGGATATGCTAATATCTAGAGGGTCAATCAGACAAGGGAGGGACATCCGATGACGGAGACAATCACGACGGCGGGAGCGGAAAACAGACTCTGCCTTGAAGAGTTTGAATTGAGCGAGAACGCGATTAACACAATAGCTACGATAATGGGCTTCACTCTGACAGACTTGAATGAGGAAAAACGAAAAGAAAACAAGGATGAAAAGAAAATCCAAGAACTTGAAGAAAAATTTTTCGAAATGGGCAGGGAACGTCTGGAAATATACAGCGGCAATACGGAGATGAAACAATCCGTAATAGAGCGGTATTCCGACTATATCCGTGAGCGCGTGGTTAGAGCCGGGCAATAATGACTAGATGACTGAAAAAAACAAATACAAACTCTCGACAGAAGACCATGAAATGGTCTTCAATGGCCTCCTTTCCGAAATGCTTAAACGTAGCGGTGACCCCAGAGAACATCCCCGTATCGTCATCCTCGGAGGGCAGCCAGGCTCAGGCAAGTCAAAACTCACTGACATTGCGAGGGAGACCGTTTTTGACAATCAGCCCGTCGCGGTGATCAACGGCGACGATTACCGTACGTTTCATCCAAAAGCGGAAGAGATTTTTAAAAATCACGACAGACAGTTTGCCGAAATGACCGACCCGGATGTCCGCATATGGACACCTCGGTTGCTTGGCTCCGCGATACAAGGAAGAAGGAATATCGTCTTCGAGGCGACAATGAGGAACCGCGAGCCTCTTATGTCCACAATCGATCATCTCAAAGAAAACGGATACATGATAGACATCATGGTCATGGCGGTACATGAAAGCGTGAGCAAAGCAGGGATCGTCAAACGCTACGAGAATCAGAGAGCCATAGGCGGCATAGCCCGCTGGACGCCTTTCGAGGCTCATGACGAGGCGTACAGGAACATGCCGGATACGGTCGGAGTGATAGAAAATCAAAGCCATGTCGATTCTGTCAGAGTTTATAACAGGGCTGGAGAACTTCTGTATTCCAACGAGCGAAAAGACGGCGTTTTCAGGCAGCCATTGCCGTGGGCAGACGCGAAGGCCGCCGTCCAGAAAGAACGCAGCCGACCCTTTAGCGTGGCCGAGGAAAGGCAGTTACGAGAAAACATAAAAGATATTCAAAAGATGATGGAAGACCGCGGCGCCGGAAAAGACTTCGGAGGGATCGCCCGCAGACTCTTCGCCCCCAGAGGGTTTGAAATATGACCAAGGACTTATGGTGTTTTTCAGCGGCGACTAAATATGCAGCCGTTCTATCTCGTCCAGCGTCTCGGAGAATACTTTGATCGTATCCGTTATAGGGCCGGGCGTCCTCATGTCCACCCCGGCGTCAAGCAGCAGGTTGATGGGGTAATCGCCGCCGCCGCTCGACAGGAACTTTATGTACCGCTCGGCGGCGGGCGCGCCCTCAGCGATGATCATCCGCGACAGCGCGCAGGCGGCGGAGAAGCCCGTGGCATACTGGTAGACGTAAAACGGCGAGTAGAAGTGCGGTATCCGCGACCACTCGAACGCTATCTGCTCGTCGATCACCACGTCTGGGCCGAAGTACTTTTTATTCAGGTCGAGCCACATCCTGCCCAGCTCCGCCGCAGTGGTGTCCTGACCGTTTTTGGAGCGCTCATGGACGTCGCGCTCGAACGAGGCGAACATGGTCTGGCGGTAGACCGTGGCGCGTATGCGCTCCAGGTGCTGGCCCAGGAGGTAGATGCGCTTCTCGCGCTCCGTCGTCTTCCTGATCAGACAGTCCGCCAGAAGCTCCTCGTTCGTGGTCGAGGCGATCTCCGCGCAGAATGTGGTGTAGCCGCTCGTCGGGTAGGGCTGGCGCCTGTGGGAGTAAAACGTGTGCATCGAGTGCCCCATCTCGTGGACCAGGGTTGAGACGTCCGACAGCTCGCCGTTGTAGTTGAGCAGGATGTAGGGGTGCGCGCCCCACGTGCCCCAGGAGTACGCGCCGCCGCGCTTGCCGCGGTTAGCGTACACGTCGATCCACCCAGACGCGAGGCCGCCCTTGAAGTGCGCCATGTAGTCCGGCCCAAGGCGGGCCAATGCCTCTGTCGCCATGGACTTGGCAGTCTCCCAGGGTATGTCCTTGTACGGGTTCTCCACGAGCGGGCAGTATATGTCGTACATGCGGAGCTCGTCCAAGCCAAGTATTTTTTTGCGGAGCGACATGTAACGGTGCAGCGGCTCAAGGTTGCCCTCGATGGTCGTGACCAGATTATCGTAGACCTCCACGGGGATGTTCGGCCCGTCGAGCGCTGACTCTAGGTCAGAACCAAATTTCCTCGCGCCGGCGTAGAAGCGGGTTGCCTTGAGCATGGCGTTGAAGGCCGCACCCAGCGTGTTGTTGCTTGCGGCGTAAGCGCCGTAGAGGGAGTCGAACGCGGCCTTGCGGACGGACCTGTCGCTGGAGGAGACGTATTTTATGTAGCGCTCGTCCGACATTTCGACCGTGCGGCCCTCCTCGTCCTTGATCGGCGCGAACTTCATATCCGCGTTCGTCAGCATGGAGAAGATGTCCTCCGGGGCTGTGGCCATCTCGCCGCTCCGGGCCAAGAGCCCCTCCTCCTCCTCGCTCAACACGTGCGCCTTCTGACGGGCTATCTCCTTAAACATGAAGAGGTAGTCGCTGAAATCGGCGCCCTCCTCGCTGGTGAAGGCTCTCAGCCGCTCCTGCGGCATGGAGATTATTTCCGGCGTGATGAAGCTCGCGGCTGATGAGAGCTCCACCGCGATGGTGCCCGCCCTGGCGGACAGCGCCTGGTACGCCGGGTCGCGCATGTCCTCGTGGCTTCTCATCACGGCGTAGGCGTACAGCCGCCCTACGGTTATCGATATCTCGTCGCGGAGGCGCAGACAGGAGAGCAGGTCGCCGGCGCTCCTGGCGAGGGTGCCCTGCCGGGCCGCCAGCTCCGGCAGACGCCCGCGCGCCAGCTCGAAGTCGCCCTCCCATTCGCCGTCCGTGGCGTATATGTCCGAGAGCCGCCACTTGAACTCGTCTGACACGTCTCCACGCCCCGGCAGGGCGACGACGCCTGGCGCGTCGTCCTGCGAGCGGAGAGCCTTATCCGTAGCTTGTCCCATGAAGTCCATCTCGGCGTTCAGCCCTTCCATATATTATTATTACCGTTTGACAGATCCTGGACGGAGCCCGCCAAACGCCTCGTATCGTCGAACTCGAAGCCTGACAGGAGCTGCGAGATCTGCAACTGCGTGATGTCGTCCGTCTCGTATGGGATGGCGCCCCTCCTGTAGCCGAACCTCTCCGCGAAGTACGGGACGTTGCCGCTCAGTTGCATACGCGGCGCGCGCATGGCCAGGCTGAGGGAGTTGAGGAAGCCGTCGGGGTCGAAGAGCGGGCTTTCGCTCGCCACGACCAGCACCTTGCACTCCGCCACCAAGATCGAACTCCTCCATATGCCACAGACCGCGATCCCGGCGCCAAAGTACTCTCCTTCGCGAACGAGGCCGAACAGCAAATCCTCCATGCCTCGCGAGTACGAGAACACCATCGCGAACCTGCTTTTGTCGCTATTGCCCATGCGGGGGCGGATCAGGTTCTCCGGCACGAGCGTACCAACAGGGCAGCCGCCGCCGACATCCATATATAGAAATTCGCTCTCCAGCCGCAGCGCCATTTCGGCTATCTTGCCAAGAGCGTCACTGAAGAGCGAGTTTATGGTGATCGGCCTAAAGTCACATCCGTAAGGGACCCATGTCTCTATGTCGAAATCCATGCCGTGGTCCCAATAAGGCAGGCGAGCCGCCCCGTTGAAGAGGTCATATCTAATTGCGTTACCCCTCACGAAGCTTTCTTATTTTTATCTGCCTTGCCCAAAAGCTCCACGACAGTCTCCAGGAGCCTATGCATCTCCGGCTTCGTTATCTGAGCGTCCGCCCCTATGCTCTGCGCCTTGCGCTTGATGTCCTCCGCCATTACGGAGGAGAAGACGATCACCGGAATGTGGGCCAACTTCGGATCTTCTTTTAGCCGCCTTGTGAGCGTGAGGCCGTCCATCTTCGGCATCTCGATGTCCGTGAGGAGTATGTCGAACTCGTCACCGTCTTCGGCGAGCCTGTCCCATGCCGCCTTGCCGTGGCCTACCAGCTCAAAATTGTGAAACCCGCCCTGCGTCAGCGCCCCTTGTATGAGCTTGCGGATCAGCGGTGAGTCCTCCGCCACCAGGATCTTGTACTGATCCAGGTCGCCCAGGGAGCTGGATATTTCCTCCGATATCCCATTATCCAGGCTGAATTGTTCGGCGAGAGAGGGGTTGACCACCTGGACTATGCGCTCGTAGTCCAGGAGCAGGATGTTCCTCCCCTCGCGCTTGATGACGTACAGCGCGTTTTCACCCAGGAACGTCCCGGTGAGGGACGCGTCCAGCTCGTCGGAGTCGATGCGGTAAATCCTGTCCACAGCGTCCACCATGAAGCCCAGCTTCATCTTGTTGAACTCCGCTACGATCAGCTTGCTGTTCTCCAGCTCGACCCCGGGCGTGATGTCCAGGTAAACCCTGAGATCGATCAGTGGGATGACCTCGCCTCTGATGGTGGTTATGCCGCGCATCGCCCGGTGCGTCTGAGGGACATCCCGCGAGCCCGGCCACCTGAGAATTTCCCGCGTCTTGTCCACATTGATGGCAAAATACTGCTCGCCCAGGAGGAAAACGACGACCTGCCACTCGTTGGTGCCGACCTCTGTAAGGATTTTATCGTTTTGCTGCAATGCTATCACTCCCCAGTCTTTGTGCTGAGTATGCCTGTTGATTCTATATTATGTGATGATTAAATGTAAAGCGCGAGACGCCTGTATTTCTTCACCGTATTTAATTTACATGCTTGCCAAGCTGCCTTAAGAGGATGCCCGGGATTTTCCGCTCTCGTCGCGCAGTTTTTCCAGTGAGGCGAGCAGCCGGTCCAAGAGCAGCTTGCGCCTCTCCTTTTCCGGCGCGCCCGGGGCCGTCTCGCCGGGAATTATCGGCGTCCCGAAGCGTATCGTCACCTTGCGCGGCCTGGGCAGCGTCAGGTGCATCGGCAGAGCGTCCCACGTGCCCTCCAGCCACACCGGCACGACGGGCGCACCGGTCTTCAGCGCTATCAGCGCCACGCCGCCCTCGATGGGCAGGAGCCGGCCGTCCGGGCTTCGTCTGCCCTCCGGGAATATCAGCACGTTAAACCCGCCCTCGATAAAGCCGATCACCTTAAGCAGAAGCCCTGCCGCGCTCCGCTTGTCCTCCTGGCTCACCGGGACGGCGCCGAGCGCCGCTATCATGGAGCTGAAAATCGGGACCTTGAACAGCCCGTCCCACGCCACGAAGCGCATCTTCCCCGGGAAGGCCATGCCTATCGCCGGCGGGTCGAGGTAGCTCGCGTGGTTCGCCGCCAAGACCACCGGCCCGCCGCTTGAGGCGATGAACCTTTCGAGCTGCGGCAGCCCCTCGACTCTGACGCGGTGATATATCAGAAAATACAGCTTGAAGAACATCCTCGCAAACCAGTAGAGCATATCGCACCCCCCAGTAGATTTTACAGTATCAGGCGGCGTTTTTGAGGGGTTTGAGGGGAATATGCCGTAATATGTGTTTTGGGGCATACACTTAAGCGTCCGATTATGGTATCCTCGGACGATAAAACAAACCAAGGAGGTAACAGGCAGATGAAACAACTGAGGTCGCTTACCGAGCTTTTGAACTACGCCCGCGACGTAGGCCCGCTTACGATAAGCGTGGCTTGCGCCGAGGACGCGGAGGTGCTGGAGGCTGTTGACGCCGCGCGAAAGGAAGGAATAGCCAAGGCGATCCTGACCGGCGACGCGGTCAATATTGCCAAGACCGCCTTGTCCGTGGGCGTAGACCTGCGGCACTTCGAAGTCATCGACGAGAAGGGCGGGGAGGCTGAGGCGAGCCTGAGGGCCGTCGAGATGGTCTCGTCCGGCAAGGCTGACATCCTCATGAAGGGGATGGTCAAGACGGCGAATTTCCTCCGCGCCGTCCTGAACAAGGAGAAGGGGCTCCGCTCCGGTTCGCTGCTCTCCCACGTCTACCTCCATCACGTGCCGCATTACGACAGGATCTTTTTCATCTCTGACACCGGCTTCAACATGTACCCGGATTTGCAGGGGAAGGTCAGCATAGTCGAAAACGTCGTCAAGCTGGCACAGTCGTTTGGAGTGGAGACGCCAAAGGTAGCGGTCCTGGCCGCCGTCGAGGTCGTCAACCCGGACATGCCGCCGACGCTCGACGCGGCGATGCTGACGCAGATGAACCGCAGAGGCCAGATAAAAAACTGCCTGATAGACGGGCCGCTCGCGCTCGACAACGCCCTTTCAGCGGATTCCGCCAGACACAAGGGCATAGTCTCGGACGTGGCGGGCTATGCGGACATATTCCTCGTCCCTGACATCGAGGCCGGCAACATACTCGCGAAATCGATCATTTACCTCTCGGCGGGGAGCAAGACCGCCGGGTTGGTGCTGGGGGCGCGCGCGCCGATAATACTGACCAGCAGGGCGGACTCCGCGGAGACGAAACTGCTCTCGATCGCATCCACCGTGGCCTTGGCGGTATTCCAGAAAAAGAAGCAGTAGCGAGTCAGCGGGCTGATGCCACTTTGAAATCATTCAAGTCAAAAGATTTTAAGGCGGAGTCCATGCCGCGCTAGACGTTCCATCGACGCTCGATTGAGATAAGCTTGGCATGAGTCACGAGGACAGAGCCCCTGTTGGGACTCTGTCTTTTTTGTCGCGCCCGTTAGGGTGTATCCTGCGACAAAAAACTTAGTATAAGATTACTATGGTCTAAAGAGCACGGCCTGATATACAATCGAAGCATACGCGTGTAACGGGGCAGGAAACGAGAGGTAGCGTCCATGAAAGTGTTGTCATTCATCGCAAAGCTGGCGAGCACTGAATTCGCTATATACAAGGACGAGGTGGAGACCCACTATGCAGTGGTGCAGCACCCACCCCTCGAACTCAACGCGCTCCTCTCGCCCAGGGAGCAGGGGGAGTACAGGTTCAGTGCCGTGATGGGCGCTATCGAGAGCCGAGGCATATCAATAAACGACGTCGACATCGTGATAACCCAGGCAGGCGTTGAGGCGCTGTCTAACGGGATATACCTCGTGAACGACGCGCTCAGGGCCCTGATGGCCGAGAGCCGGATCGACGAGAACGCGCCCCGTTCGGCGGTCTTCATGGCAAGCCGTTTCGCGAATCTCGTTAATTCGATGAACGTCTGCGAGTGCCTTCCTCTCGTCGTGGAGCCGGCCCTAGACGACGAGATAATCACAGATGCGGCCCTCTCCGGTCTGAAGGGCGTTGGCAGGGCGCCGGTCTTTCACTCTTTTTCCCACAGGGCCGCAGCGTCAGTGATAGCCTGGGAGACGATGAAGACAGGGCCTAACGGCATCAACCTGGTGATAGCGCACCTGGGCAAGGAGATCAGCGTGTGCGCGTATGACAAGGGCAGGATCGTGGACAGCAACAGCCCCCTCGACGGCGAGGGGCCGTTCTCCCCGACCGCCGCCGGCTCGCTCCCGACGAAGCCGTTGCTGGAGCTCTGCTACGCCATGAAATACGACATGGACGAGATGATGAGCCTGATACAGTCGTCCGGCGGGTTAGCCGCGCACCTGGGGGACGCGACGCTCCAGAAGGTAGAGGAGGCGTACTCGCGGGGGGACAAAAAGACGATATTCCTGGTAAAGGCGATGGCCTACAAGGTCGCCCGCGAGATCGGGGCAAAGACCTCATCGCTCTTCGGCAACGTAGACCGGATCGTGATCACCGGCCCCTGGGCGCTTTTTGAGAACTTCGTGAAGGAGATAATCCCGCGCGTGGAGTGGATAGCCCCGACGCGGGTCTACGTCTGGAAGAGCGAGCTCTACCTCCTCATGACGTCCGCAGCCAGGGCATTCGACGGCTCGCAAAAGATAGAGCTGTACGGGCGGTAACAAAACACCACATACCTCCAAGTCCGCGTTTGGCGCGTATTTGTCGGCAATGCGAGGGATTGCCGAACGAGCGCCCGGAAGCGTACTTTTGGGTACGCTGAGGACAGCGAGC
>JAIRNC010000059.1 GCA_031258255.1 Synergistaceae bacterium | reverse complement strand
GCGGTAACAAAACACCACATACCTCCAAGTCCGCGTTTGGCGCGTATTTGTCGGCAATGCGAGGGATTGCCGAACGAGCGCCCGGAAGCGTACTTTTGGGTACGCTGAGGACAGCGAGCACGGCAAGCGTGAAGCAGTGCCGGCGAATACGCGCCAAACAAACCAAGTCCGCGTTTGGCGCGTATTCGTCGGCAATGCAAGGGATTGCCGCGCGAACAACCGGAGACGTACTTTTGGTACGTCGAGGATTGCGAGCGAGGCAAGCGTGAAGCAGTGTCGGCGAAGACGCGCCAAACGCCTGAGTTTGCCAAAGGAAAGATTATGTGTTAGTATGACCATCGGCAAACGAAATAATTTTCCAAAAGGGGGTATTCGATGCCGAAATGGCGTTACAGAGACGGCGCTTCGGCGTCCGCAAAACCACGCCCCTGGGCGCGCGCGGTCTGCGCCTCGGTGGCTGTCCCTCTCTCGCTCCTGGTCATAGCATCGTCGAGCGGCGCGGCTTGCGCCAACATCCACTCCCCCCAGGGGGCTCTCGACGTGGCCGGCATACTCCCGGGCAAATACGTCTTCATGGCAAGGACGGCCTCGAACATAAAGGCGATAGCGTCCGTCATGAAACAATCCATCGAAGTCGCGGCGCTGATCCAGGAGGGGCAGCCCGCGGGGCCTGTCGCCCTGTCTGGGGTGGAGGCGGCGCTATCCGTCGCGTCGGCCCTTCCGATGAACAGGGCGCCCGCAAAGGTCAGCATCACGCAGCTGATGAGTTCGAGAAACCTCCTCTGGCCGGTCAGCGGCTACATATACTCGGGCTTCGGCGCGCCGAGGGGGAAGGGCAAGGTTCACGGCGCGGTCGACATGGTGATCAAGAAGGGAACGCCCATAGCGGCAGCGGCCGACGGGGTCGTCTCGGTAGCGACGAACGGGAAAAAGAGATACAAGGGCTATGGCAAGACCGTGGTGATCGATCACGGCGAGGGCGTGTTCACCCTTTACTCCCACTGCGACTCGATACTGGTCAAGATGGGGCAGCGCGTGAAGCGCGGCGAGTTCATCGCCACCGTCGGACGGACGGGCAGGGCCACCACGGACCACGTCCACTTCGAGGTGCGGGTGGCCGGCAAGAAGCTGGATCCGCTGAAATACCTGCCTTCGAGGCCGGAGCTGGTGAAGGCGAAGAGCTACAAGTCGAAAAAAACATAGGCAATCCGTTACACATATGGCCTCGCGCCCTTTCTGTCTGGAGGAATGACAATGCAGATGCCCATGCAAATAAGCCTCGAAGAGATCATCACGATGCTCTTGTCGAGGGTGGAGACGCTCGCCTTAAACGACGAGAACAACAAGACGCGGTTTAATATAGTGGCGCGGATCCTCTATAAAAAGGGGATCATCACCGAGCAGGACGTCGTAGACTCCGTGAAGGAAGAACACTGGATGCTCAAGGAGCTGGGGATGATCCAGGAGGAGCCCGGCGAGGAGGTCTCCGTCGCTGTGGCGGAGAGCGTCCTCCAGTGGATACGCGGCGACGTCGACGCCATCAAGAAATCCATGGAGGAGTACGACAAGAAGGTGAAGGAGTACGCCCGGGAACGCGAGAAGAAGTCGTCCCTGGCCGTGGCGTCCACGGATGTCCTGCACCAGCTCGACAGGATGTCTTCTGGCAAAAAAGGCGGCAGCAAGCTGATAATCTAGCCCAACTACTGCCCGATGGGAACTTCTCCTGGCAGAAAATTTGCCGAATTCTGGCTTTCCCTCGCAAGGCGCAACAGGAGGGTTCTCGTTTTAGATATCTTCCTCCTGGCGTTTGCCGTCTACGCCGGATTTGCGCTGCGTCTCTCGATTTTGGTGGACAGGTCATTCTGGGGGAATCTCTTCATCGCCGCGGCGGCATTTCCTCTTTGCGCCGCCATGGCGTTCTTCCTTTCCGGCGTTTATCGCGTCTACTGGCCTCAGGCCAGCGTTGAGGAGTATGCCAGGCTCGCCCGCGCGTACGCCTGCGGTAGCGCTGCATTCCTATGCGCCGGGTTTTTCGTTAGGAGCATCGTCATCCCGAGGACGTCCCTTGCCATAATGCTCTTCGCTGGGCTCTTTTTTACCGGCGGCGTCCGCGCTTCGTGGAGGCTCGCGGAGCTGTCCATGGCGCCCGGCAGGACGGGCGGGCAAGGCGGCGATAGAGGGCGGGCGCCCATGAAGAAAACGCTCATCATCGGCGCCGGCGAGGCCGGGGCGTACATCGCGCGGGACATGCAGCGGAGGGCCTACGACCTCATGCCGGTCGGGTTTATCGACGGCGACCCGGAGAAGATGGGCAAACGGATAGCCGGCATCCCTGTCCTGGGCGACGACGACGACCTCGCGGGTATAGTCGCTTCCATGGGGATAGAGGTGGTGCTAATAGCGATACCCTCGGCCAGCGGCGCGCGCGTGAGGGAGTACCTATCGTCCATAGCCCCCCTCGGAGTCGAGGTGAGGGTGCTTCCTGCCCTGTGGGAGCTCGCTGACGGCAGGGTGGAGGTGACGCGCCTCCGGTCCGTCGAGCTGCAGGACCTCCTACGGCGCGAGCCGATAAAGCTCGACGACGCCGGCATTGGGGGATACCTGGCCGGGAAGAGGGTGCTGGTGACGGGGGCGGGTGGCTCCATCGGGCGCGAGATATGCGTCCAGGCTCTCCGCCACAACCCTTCGGAGCTGTTCGTCCTGGGGCACGGTGAGCAGTCCATATATGCGCTGACACAGCAGTTTCGCGAGGATGGCGTGACGGCCCCGTACAGGCCGGTCATCGCGGACATCGCGGACTTTGTCACAATGAGGCGTTTCTTCGAGGCGCACAAGCCTGACGTCGTCTTTCACGCGGCGGCGCACAAGCACGTCCCGCTGATGGAGGAAAACCCCAGGGAGGCGTTCCGCGTCAACGCGCTGGGGACATGGGCGCTGTCGGAGCTGGCCGGGAGTTACGGGACGGAGCGCTTCGTGATGATTTCGTCAGACAAGGCCGTGAGGCCGTCGAGCGTGATGGGCGCCACGAAGAGGGTAGCGGAGAGGCTGCTTGTGGGCGCGTGGAGGAATCACCCGGACACCAGGTACATGACGGTGAGGTTCGGCAACGTGCTGGGAAGCCGTGGCAGCGTCGTCCCGCTCTTCGAGCGGCAGATCAGGGCGGGTGGCCCGGTGACCGTCACCCACAGGGACATGACGCGCTACTTCATGCTGATACCAGAGGCGGTCAGCCTCGTCCTCCAGGCCGGCGTAATGGGCCGGGGCGGCGAGCTTTACGTGCTGGACATGGGAGAGCCGGTCAACATCACGGAGATGGCCGAGACGCTCATCAGGCTGCACGGGCGCGAGCCCTACAGGGACATACAGATCGTCTTCACCGGCGTGCGCCAGGGCGAGAAGCTCACAGAGGAGCTGTTTTACGACGAGGGCAACGTGGCCCGCACGGGGCACGACAAAATTTTCCTCTCCCGCATAGACGAAAACATACCGCTTTTCCACGACGCCATTCAAAGCACCCTGGACGAAAACTTGGACGAGGAGTCCATCCGCCGCGAAATATTCACCCTAGGCAAGTAAAAGCGCTATCCGCAACAGCAACCCGAAAAATACCCCCACCCCAGGAAACGCGAGTATGGCGCTGAAACGCACCAGCTCGCGACGGGATCGGGACGAGTGTCATTTTTCGTGTCGCACTGCTTCGCAACGGCAACCCGAAAAATGCCCCCCCCCCCGCCCCCGTCGCGAAGGACGCGCCAAACGCCGGTCAAAATCCCTGTCGTGGCGCGGTCGCAGGGCACCACACCGTATAATATACCGTATAACGAATGCGCCGTGCATCTTACTACTGGGGCGTTATACGGTCTCGGGCCGTAAATGCGGTCGGGGACTGCCTTCACGGTGTGCCTTTAGTAACCCAAAAATGGCCTGAAAAACTCGAAAAAGGGCTTGCAAGCGGAGGTTTTACCGTATAATATACCGTATAACGAAAAATGCCCCAAAAAACGGATGCAGCAGT
>JAIRNC010000030.1 GCA_031258255.1 Synergistaceae bacterium | reverse complement strand
GCTTCCTCGGCGTCTTCCACGCAATGCTGCACCAGGAACTCTCCGGGCCTGGCGATTTTTAACGCTTCGTCGAGCGCCTCTTTGAATGTCGCGTATGAGCCGCGCATTGACTCGTCGTAAATGACGAGAAATTTCCCCCCGTAATCCAGAATGAGCCTAGGGAGGTTATCTCTAAACCATCTGTAATTCCGGTCATCGACAGAATCCATATTGCCACCTCCTGTCAATATTTTTATGGCTATCCTGACAACGGCAGTATAGCACTCTTAAGGCAGATATACTATTTTCTTTCCTGCAAATGTCATCAGAAAATCAGCCGATATATCCATCCTCACGCCACCAGCGTTATCGTCCCGTCGCCGGTGACGGCGATGTCGCCCGTCGCCTGGTGGCCGCCGCCAACGGACACCGCGAGCGGGATGTCGAACTGCGCGTCGGCGCCAGCGCCCTTCCAGACGCCCGAGGCCGGGGCCCACACGTGCGACTTCGAAGTCGTAGGCCCGTGCGCCTTGCCGCCCTCTATGAGCGCGCTCGTGCGGTACAGGCGGCACGAGCCGAGGCGGTAGGTGTTCTCGACCTGGTTTTCCAGTATCACGCGCTGGATCCCGTTCTCGATGCTGACGCTCTTGACCTGGACTAGCTCGAAGTTTATGCCGTCCGTCAGAGTGTACATGCTCCCGGGATACATCCCCGCCACCGGCGAGCAGTCGAGGCTGTCGTCGCCCGCCACCACCGAGAGCACGTCGCACGAGTACGCGTCTATCTGGTCGGGCGGATTGAAGTTCTCCAGCAGCATGTGCGAGTAGCCCGGGTATATGTTCTGCGCGTCCAGCACGAGGATTATCTCGGCTATGTTGTCCTCCGCGCGCTCGAGGCGGCGGTTCATCGAGGCGATGTCCGTCACCCCGAGGACGGCGGCTCTGACCTGGGCCAGCGGCACGGGCCGCAGCTTGTTGCCGTCGCCGGGCGTCCGGGCCCAGAAGTCGGACGCGGGGCCGGACGGGCCGAAGAGGCTTTCTATCTTCGTCTCGACCTGGGAGATCCTGTTGTCCAGGTCGTCCCTGGTCACGAAAACCAGGTCGCCCGATATGGCCGCTGTCACGTTCTGGGCGTTGTCGATCACCGTGACGAACGAGATCAGCGATTGAATTATGTCCGCCCCGTCCTGGCCGGGTATGTAGTCCGGGTAGTCCCCCGCGTTGGTGTACGCGTAAAGTATCTCGCCGTCGTCGGGGTCGTCCGCGAATATCCCTATCTCCCTGGCGAAGAAGCCCATGGAAAGCCCCTCGTTGGAGAGAACCGCTGTTATAGTCGCCTGTCCCACCGTCGTGACCTTGATCGAGCTTATGGGAAGCTCCCGCACGGGGTGAATCAGGCCCGTCAGTTCGTAGATGTTCGTGCTGTCTGGCAAGGCGCCATCTCCGGCTACGACCTTGGTGAATCGCAGCTCCGTTCCGGCGATGGCCTTCGCGAGCAGAGTACGCCCGGCTTCGGTGAATTTCATGCCGTCGTATTTCGCCATGTGTCATATCGCCTCCTGTGTCAGTTTAATAAATCTCGTCGTGTGCGTCGCCATGCCGGCGCTCAGCCCTCCCGAGCCTTCCGGGGGGGAGGGGTTTACTCTCGTCCTGCCCCCACGGAAAGAAACAATCCCCTGTCTTACGTATTGCGGCCACGTCTCCATGAACGGCCTCGGCCCGTTCAGCCTGCCCACGCGGACGACGGAGGCCAGGACGATACCCACGCCCGCGCCCGTAAGTACCGGTTCCGGGCAGGGGAGGGGCAGGGCCAGCGTCTTTTTGCCGTGGCTGAGGCTCGCGCCGCCCAGCGCCACAGGCGAGACTCCGATCTCCGGCTTCTCAGGGTTGACCCTCTGAATGGCCGACGCGGCGATGGCAGCCCCGACATAAAGAGGCCCTGCGTCGATCTTCTCGTCAGGCATTTTCAACGTGAATTTAAGCAGCTCCGCGTGAAACGGCTTGGCGGTCTCGAACCAGGAAAGGATCCGTTCTTTGATCTCTCCCGGCGACCAGACCTGATACTCAATGAGCCGTTTCTCGATTACCATGTCCACCGAGAAATAGTGCGTCCGTATGTTGCGCCAGAGCCCCGTCCCCTCGTCGAAGAACGGCCCCCCGTCCGGCTTTTCCTCGACATAGTTGCCGTCGGCGTCTCTGAACCATGTGTGAAGGGCGTAGCCTTCCGCGCCGACCGAATTCAAAAAAAGCGCCAGGCTCTTCTCCGTCCCCTTGTATTTCAGCAGCCACGGCCAGTTCCGTATCTGACGCCGCCACAGATACGGGCTGTCGCCCAGCATCGGCGCGTTGGTCAGCGCCGCCAGGTACGGGAGGGACTCTTCCGGGCATCTGTCCACGTCGATGAGATCGGTGAGGCCTTTGATCTTTTTTTCGAGGATATCTATTTCAGGCTCCAGTTTTGACAAAAACTCCGCCAGCTCGTTGCCGTCAGAGCGGTAAAGAGGCGGGATGAGGTCAAGTATTCGTCCCATCGCCCGAGCCGCTTTCTATGGCAAATTCGACATCGCCGAGCAACAGGACTTCGTTCGTGTCCGCGCTCACCGTCGCGGCAGGCGTTTCGAGCTCGACGCTTTCGACCCCCTCCACGTTGTCGAGCGCCGAATATACGTCTGAGATCCGCAGCTTGCCGCCCATCCGCTGGGTTTCTGCGTTCACGAGGGACTGGAGCGCCTTTTTCGCTCTCGAGACGGCGGTTTCGTCCGGCACCCCGGGCGTCAGCCTCAGAGTGCCGCGTATGTCGACCGTGCGCCACGCGCCGTCCTCGATCTCTATCCAGTCCGTGAACATCTTGCGCTCGTTGACGTGTTTCAGCAGCGCGTCCTTGAGAGACTGCGACGCCAGCGCCAGGCGGCCCGGATCCTCGGCGTAGGCGAGGACGTAATACCTTATGACGTTCGCCTCGCCGCTCCTTTCCCGGACTACGGCGCGCGCCTTGGCTATAGCCCCCGCGTTCGGATCCTGGAACGTCATCGCGACCGTTTCGTAGTCAGCTTGCGTCACGCATCTGTTTTGCGCCTCAAAGTACCTCGGCGCCCACATCCTTATCCTCTCGATGCTCTCAGGCCCAGCGCCCCCGCTGGCGGGAGACGGGTTTGTCACAGACACGGATACGCGCTCTCCCGTTTCGTCGGTCACTATGCCCCGCATCGAGTTGATCGTGTTTGCCGCTACGTTCCCGCGCGTCCCCCCGCCGATCCTGTAGACTGCGGATATTTCCGCGTCGGTTTCGGGTATCCTTCCGTTCATGCCGTCGCCGAACATGATCCTCGCCCGGCCGAACGCGTCAATGTCAGCCATGAAGGCGCGCTCCGAGCCGTCTTGGTCCGCGAGGCTGTCAACGGCGGCCCAGGCCATGCCGTCGACGTTGACGGCGATTATCTCAATGACGGCCGCCCTCGGCAGATAAAATTCCTGGCCGGCCGCGCCGGTCGAGTAGCCTATCCGCTCATCGAAGGTCTCGCCTTCCACGGCCCCGCATGTCGCCTCGGACGACCCGGAAGGGATTCTCGTTTCTTGCGAGGTCTCGAAGGCGATCCCCCCCGCCGATTCGACGACAGTCCCCTCCGGGATCGATATGTCCCTCGCGTGAGGCTGTCTCAGCGTAAACAGAAGCCCTGCCTCTGCCGGCCTCGCGTTCGACACCCTGTACCCGACGAGCTTGCACATGTTCAGCAGGTTCTGCCGCTCAGTCGCAGTCGGCAGATATGTCTCGTTGGCCTGGCGTTCGAGGTAAAACAGCAGGAGGTCGGCGACATAGGCGAACACCTCGATCAGCATCATCCCTGCGCTGTCCTCGTAAAAATCGTTCCACTTGTCTGGGTATGCCTCTTTTATCCTGGCAACGCAGTCTTCTATTATGTCCGAGTAGTCCTTGCCGATGTATTGGAAACGCCTCAATCCAGCCACTTCGACACCCCCCCTGTCCGGCTGATGTTCACGGCAAAGACGCGTTCCCCGCTGTCCGACGTTTTTAGCAAGTAATGGAGGCGGGCGACTGCCCGAAATTCTTGCGGATACCCCCTCACCTCGGCTGTTTTGAGGATGACGCGGGGTTCCCACGTTTTTATCGCGTCTGTTATCTCCACCTTCATGAGCTGCAACGTTATGGGGTCAAGCGGCTCATGGATCAGCTCTCTTATCCTGCTTCCAAAGAGAGGGAGCATGACGCGCTCGCCCCTCCTCGTCCCCAGTATTTGCAGGATGTTCCCCTGTATCAAGTCTTCGTCGGCTTTGGCCTCGAAGAAACCGTAAGAGCCAGCCCGCAACGGATATGAAGGCCCTTTCCACAT
>JAIRNC010000130.1 GCA_031258255.1 Synergistaceae bacterium | reverse complement strand
GGAAGAGGTTCGTCTTCGGGTCGTCGTAGTCGCCCGTCCAGCCGTCGAACGCGGCCTCCCACTCGCCTGGGTCGATGAGATCCCAGTAGACGGAGGACTCGTAAGAAGAAATCTCGCTGTTGATGCCGATCTGCTTCCACATGGACTGCCACGCCTGGCCGTTGTCCGTGTTCATCTGCGTGTTCATCGTGATGATGCGGAACGTCGGCAGCCCCTTGCCGTCCGGGTAGCCCGCCTCGGCCAGGAGCCTTTTGGCCTCTGCGACGTCCGTCTTTATCAGGTTGCCGGCCACGTCGCGGAACTCCTTATCGCCCCAGTGTATGCCAAATGGGACGAGCCCCTGAGCCGGGATGTACGGCATCCCGAGGATGCCGTTGATGAGAGCGTCCCTGTCGATTGCGAGCGACATGGCCCTGCGCACGCGCGCGTCCTTGATATTGCCCGTCTGAAGGGAGATGTAGTTTGTGCCGATCCTGGGGAAGATGACAAGCTCCTTCGAACCCTTGAAGGAGCTGATGCCTTCCGCGTTGAGCGCGTCATTGACGTTGAGTTCGCCTTTTTTGTAGGCTTCGAGGGCAACCGCGTTGTCATCGATGAAGTTGTAGTTCACCAGGTCGATCTTCACATTGGCGGCGTCGTAGTAGTGCGGGTTCTTCTCCAGCACGAGGCCGGTCTGCGTGTTTATGCTCTTCACGCGGAAGGCGCCGTTGCCTACGTAGGTGGCGGGTTTTTTGAACCACTCGGGATCCTTTTTGACCAGCTCCATCTTATACGGTACGTAATAGCAGACGACGTCCAGGAAGAACGGCGTCAGTTTCTCCAGCTTGATCTCCAGCGTTTCGTCGTCCAGGGCCTTAATCCCTACGTCCTCGACCTTGCCGTTATTCTGGTTGTAGGCCTCCGCGCCCTTCACGAATAATACATAAAGGTCGATGCCGGGGGAAGCGACTTCCGGGGAAATGCGATGCTTGAAGGACGCCTCCCAGTCGCGGGCCGTGAGCGGCGAACCGTCGGAGAACTTTGCGCCCTTGCGGATTTTGAACGTCCAGGTGAGCCCGTCGTCGCTCACCTTGTACGACTCGGCGTAGGCCAGCTCAGGTTTGCCGTCCTTGCTGATACGGGCCAAGCCGTCGTAGAGGTTGTAGATCAGGTAAGACCCCTCGAGATAGTTGTTCATGATCGGCTCCAGAACGGGAGGAGCGGTGCCGTTGGTGTAGTTGATCACCTTTTTGGGTGCTTCTGCTGCAAACGCGGCTGACGCGGCGCACAGAGTCAGGATGAGTGCTGCTGCGAGCATTTTTTTGTTCATCGATCATTTCCCCCTTAAGTGAGATGGACTCGTGCTCCTAGCCCAGGCCGCCATACGAAAAAACACCACCCCCACCCTTTTGAAAATTACAGTTAGGCGAGCCAAGGCAATTTACGGAGTATCGACATTTTAGCAAGCGTGTAGAGTATGTCAACACGCTTTTCCCGTGTTTTAGACAACGCAGTGTCGGCATCGGCTGATTTTCTGAATATAACGGCAGGTTCAATCGGGCTTTTGACGAGCGGCTGACGAGAGCGCGATTATCTTATCCAGAAAAACTTTATCCGTCCGGCAGCCTCTATTGCGTCCAGTTCGTGATGGTCAGCCGTAATGAGCGCCGCGCCGTAAATGGATGCGGACGCGACGGCGATTGAATCGGCGAGAGATATTTTGTAAGCCGCTTTAAGCCTTCCTGCCTCGAAGAAGATATCGTCGTTTATTTCTGGGACGACCGTTATCGGCGTCCGTCTGATTTTTTCAATCATAGCCGTTGCCGCTGCGCTCCCATGTGTGCGGTAATCGTCATAGTAGACCTCTAGGAGATTTATTTTATTCATCAAAACGCGCGCCCTGTTTCGATGCGCTTGACGCAAAACTGTGCGTACTTTATCCGCGCCTGGTTCGGCCGTAAAAACCGCGATAAGAGCGCAAGCGTCCAAGACGTATGATTGTTCCATTAAAGTTCGAGCGCCTTATCTGCGTGTTTTTGTTCGAGAAATTTATCAACCGACATTTTGCTATCTGAGTACATCCCGAAGATTTCAGCGGTACAGTCAAAATTTTCATCAGCCGGCAGCAGCGTTATAACTCCGTTTGACTCGCGGACGCGCACTTTTTCAGAATGGACAAGTTTCAAAAGAGGTTCCGGCAATGTGTTTGCGTTTAGAAGAATTTCTGTCATAATCGACCCTCCTGTTTTAGCCTTCGTGCCCCCTTGAATCGCCTGGGGATTATCAGACGATTATACAACGCGATAAAAACTCAATGCAACTGTAGGCGGCACCACGAACCACGGCCAAGAAAAAATAAACCTGGCCGCGATGTGACCCCTAAAAATCATACTCGTCCATGTTCTCTATCGTGAACTCCGTGCGCTGCGGCAGCAGTATGACGCCGGAGTCGTCCGCCGTGTACGCGTCGGGGTCCAGCACGGTGTTCGGCATGACCTCCACTGTCCCGATGTCAGGGACCCTTATCTTGTCGCCCACCTTCACGGCGTGTCCGGACGCGATGTAATAGGCCACGTAGCAACCCAGCGCGCCCTGTGTCTGGCAGTCCCACAGCCCCCAGCGCTCGACTATGCCGTCCCTGCAAAATTGCTTCATGGCGTTTGGCGACGCGAACCCCGTGATCGTCACGTCTTTGGCAGACTTCCCAAGCCGTTGCGCGGCCGCGGCCTGGCCAGGAAGCGCCGTCGAGTCGTTGCAGATTATCAGGTCGATGTCCGGGTGCCTGGCGAATATGGCCGCCCCTGTCCCCACGGCTTTTACGGGGTCCTGTTCGCTGTAGTAGTTCTCAGGCGCGGCGTTCTCCCACTTCGGGTACGTGCTTTTAATGTAGCGCTCGCCCGCCGCCCTCCACGAATTCTGATCCGTCACGGAACCTTGGGAGTAGTGCCAGACATATTTTATCCTGTCGGCAGCCGGGTTTTTGCCCCGCGAGATCAGGCTCTTCGCGCCCATTTCCACGAGCATCCTGCCAAGCTGGCCCGGGGTGCCCTGGGAGACCATCAGCGATCGCGCGTCGCCACTTACGTCCGAGTCCCAGGTCGTCACAGCGATGCCGCTCATCCGCGCGCGTTTCAGAGCGGTGTTGAGCGCGTCCGCGTCCAGCGCCGATATGCATATGGCGTCCGCCTTGCGCTGGATCGCCCTGTCTATTATCGCGACCTGGCGGGCGACATCCGCCGTCGGGCTGCCCTCGTAGGACACGGCGAAGCCCTGTTTCGCGGCGTAAGCCTGCGCCCCGGCGTTGGCGGCCTCGAAGAAAGCGTTGCCGGTCACCTTCGGGATGAATATGACGGTCATCCCCGCCGCTTGCGCGGCCGCGGCCCAATAGAAAATAAACAGGAAGAGCAGCGTCGCGCTGGCCTTTTTCATCTCCGCAAGTCTCCTTTGCTCGTCTCGGGCAAGTATTTTATGAGTTTATCAAAGACCTCGTCCACGTCAAGCGGTTTGCCCACGTGGTCGTTCATCCCCGCGGCCAGGCACTGCTCTATGTCCTCGCGGAACACGTTGGCGGACATCGCCACTATGGGGATCGTTTTTGCCTCCGGGGCGTCTAAGGCGCGAATCCGGCGGGATGCCTCGTAGCCGTCCATCACGGGCATCTGTATGTCCATGAATATGAGGTCGTACTTCCCTGGATCGCGGCTGAAGGACTCTACCGCCTCCGCGCCGTTCTCCACGCAGTCCAGACCGACCGACGTGTCCTCGAGGAACGACATCACTATCTCCCTGTTGACCTCGACGTCCTCGGCGAGCAATACCCTGTAGCCTGCCAGGTTCGGCGCCTCGCGCGTCCCCATGCCCTGCCCCGTGTCCGGCGATGAGGGGTAAGCCGCCTCTGACCGTCTCATCCGCGCGGTGAATGCGAACGTCGAGCCCTTTCCGGGGCGGGATCGCACTGATATGTCGCCGTCCATCATCGCGACTATCCGCTTTGAGATCGCCAGCCCCAGCCCTGTGCCGCCAAATTCGCGTGAGATCCGGTTGTCGGCCTGCTCAAAGGATGTAAAGAGCCTGGCCTGCTGCTCCTCTGAAATGCCTATCCCGTCGTCCGTGACCTCGACCAGTACGGCGCACACGCCGCCCTCCTCGTTTTCGAGGCGCGCGCTGAGGCTTATATGCCCCTCTGCCGGCGTGAACTTGACGGCGTTCGATAGCAGGTTCGTTATGACCTGCGCCAGGCGCTGGTCGTCGCCATAGAGCACCTTTGGGATGTCGTGATCCAGCTGGATCGTGAGCGTCTGGCGCTTCTCCTCCACCCGGAAATTTATCACGCCCACGACCTTTTGCAGCATTTTTTCGAAGTCGAAGTCCCCTGGCGAGAGCTCGAACTTATCAGCCTCTATCTTTGACATGTCCAGGATGTCGTTGATCACGCCGAGCAAGTGGGACGAGGCATCGCTGATCTTGCGCAGGCAGTAGTCCTTTCTCTGGGCGTCGACGGCAGACTTGGCGAGCGCGCACATGCCGATTATGGCGTTCATCGGCGTGCGTATCTCGTGGCTCATGTTGGCGAGGAAGTTGCTCTTCGCGCGGTTTGCGGCCTCCGCGCCCTTCTTCGCCCGCGTGAGCTGGCTTACGTCGCTCATGACGAGCATGACGCAGGAAGGCGAGCTGCCGTCGTCCCAGTATTCGCCGTTAGTCCCGCCGATCCGCCGCAGTTCGAGGGCGTAATTGTACTCGCTGCCGCCATCGTCTGTGAGCGTGACATCGCTGTGGTAAGACTGTGCGCCGTCGCTAAAGAGCAGCGCTGGATCCCGGGGCAGTATGCCGCCCAGCGGGTTCTGGCTGTCAGAGGGCACACCGTGGCGCTCCATCAGGCGCTTCATCGCGTCGTTTTTGTAAATGACCTCGTGCGAGTCGTCCAGTATGGCGAGCGCCTCGGGGAGGACGTTGAGGTACGAGCAGAACACGTCGAGCATGGAATTGATCCCGTGCATTATGAGGTAGTAGCCGCCGAGGTGGCCGGAGGCGTCCGCCCGCTCGCCTAGGGCGTCGCTCCTGGCGGACAGTATGAGCCGCCCTATGTCGCTTATGACGTGGCTGATGGCGGCTGACATCTGCGCGAACGCGGCGTAGAGCGTGCCGATCTCGTCCCCGCGCTCCTTCGCCAGCACCGGCGAATACTGCCCGAGCTGCCCCTGCGCGATCTTCCGCGAGTCCTCCGTGATGGCCTGGAGCGGAATCATGAGCGTCCTCCGCATGAAGAACGACATCGAGATGGCAAAGAGCGCGAGGGCGGCGGTCGTTATAAACATACTCGTCAGCACAGCGCTGCGGACGACATCGATGAAGTCCGACCGAGGGGCTGATATGCCCAGGGACCAGCGGGTGCCCCTGACCGGGGAGTAGCTTATGAACTCGCCGCCCGGCGACGATACCGATATCCGCGCCGAACCAGTCTGCCCCTCCTTCATGAGCCGGATCACTTCCTGAGCGTCCTGGCCTAGGCCCAGGGTGGCCGTTATGGGCTCGGCGCCGTACACCTTGCCATGGTCGCGGTGCGCCATGACGACGCCCTCCTGATTGATTATGAAAGCCGTGCCGTTAGCGCCGATGTTTATGTTGTTCAGGACGTCGCTCATGAGGTCGTATCTGTAGCTGCCGACGAGGAAGCTGTCCGCCCCGTCGCCCAGACCGCTCCCTGGGTCGTTTACAGGCACGCCCATGACTATTTCGAGCCCGCTGGATCCGACGGACGTGTCCTCTATGGCCAGGTTTCCGGTCTCGCTGATGAGGGAGTACAGCTTAGTCCCCAGGATGCTGCGCGGGCATTCGTCGCTGCCTGTGAGGAGGTATCCGCTCTCGTCGTAAATGCCCATCCACACGAACTCTATGCCGGACATCGCGTTGTCTATCACGTCCTGCTTTTCCCGTTTCGACGAGCCGCGCGATCTGAGCCTGCTGTCATCCCGTATCGTGAGGAGGCGGTCGGCCATCAGGTGCATGTTCACCTCGACGCTCTGGGCGGCTGTCTTGGCTACTGGCTGCATCAGGTTGAGCAGGATGGCGTCCGCCAGGTCGTTCATGAAGTAGGCCATCAGCCACACTAGCCCGGCTGCCAGGGCCATCGTGGACAGAAGCGTGAATGTGAGCAGCTTGAACGTGAGGCTCCGGTTGGCTATCAAGGCTTATTTTTCAAAGGGCGGGATGTAGACGAAGGCGACCTGCTTGTCCCCCGCACTCGCGTTTGCGATGGCCGCTGCGGCCAGCAGCTTGAAGGACTCAAAGGACTCGGTGGCCCCGCTCATCGCGTCGATGCCCTCAACGCCCTGCCGGTCGAGCAGGTCCGAGACGTAAGCGCGGGTGTATCTGTTGGGGTAGTTGTGATCGGTCTCGTTCATCCGGCGCATGTAGTCCATGTCCCAGGATTTGATAAAGCCGCTCGCGTTTCTCGCGTCGTACTCGGCGGTCACGATCTTGCCGTCGCTCACGAAGATCGTCAGGAATTCCTTCCACCCGTAGGCATATTCAGCCGCTTCAGCCGTGTAATAGCCGTTTTTCAGCGTATCGGCTCCTACATCTCGCGACAGTTTGCCCGCGGTGGCCGCGATCAACACTGCGACTAAAAGAAGCGTGTACAGAGTCCTCATAACGACACCCCCACGGCATCCGCCAAAACGGCGCATCTGCGCCGGGAAGGCGGATTGTCGCAAAAATACAACAAAAGGATTATATCATTCACAAAATTATTATCTACAACTTTATGCGTATTCTGTTTTTAAAGCTGTTTTAAAATGAGGAAATGACGCTGAAATGACGGATGAAGGTGCAAGTCGTTTAGGTATTGGCATATCGCGGGGTTGCCGTTATAATGTCCTCTGCCCTTGGGGTGTAGCCAAGAGGCAAGGCAGCGGACTTTGGATCCGCCATCGATGGTTCGAATCCATCCACCCCAGCCAAAAGTAATTCGGAGGGGGAAGCCGAGGGGCTTCCTCTGTTTTTTGTCATGTGGGGGGGATGGGGAGAACGCTGATTAATTCGCCAGGGACATTTCGCCGTTTAAGAAGGCGGGCGTCGCAGGGGTTCGAGTCATCACCCTTTAGGCATCTAAACTACAAATCAGCCTTCTTTAGAGAGGGATAGCGCGCTGGAAGGGGTGCAAGGGGTTTAATGGACACGGAGCTGGATTCTTTTGCGGTGCTGATTTTGGCAGCGGGCAGAGGCGCTAGGATGCACAGCGGCAAACCGAAGGTTTTGCAGTCCCTCCTGGAGGAGCCTGTCGTTTATTATCCTCTGAAGGCTGTTCAGGACGCAGGGCTGAAGAACGTATCGGCGGTCGTGGGTCACGGCGGGGGACAGGTCGAGACATACCTGAAAAGGGAATGGCCTCATGTCGGCGCGATCTGGCAGGGGGAGCAGCTGGGGACAGCGCACGCCGTGATGGCCGCGCGTCAGTGGTGGGAGGGGTTCGAACACGTGATGGTCGTATCCGGGGACGTGCCGCTCATCCAGGCTGGCACGCTCTCCGACCTGGCTGGCAAGCACCTCCGCGCAGCCCCCAAGTGTTCGTTCATAAGCTTCCTGCTGGACGACCCTTCCGGGTATGGCCGCGTCGTCCGCCTGGCGGACGGCGGCGTGCGGATCATAGAGGACAGGGATGCGATAGAGGAGGAGCTGGAGATCCACGAGATCAACTCCGGCGTCTATATCTTCGACACGGAATCCCTGTCGGTCGTCATAGAGAAGATAAGCAGGGATAACACGCTGGGCGAGTACAAGATCACGGATGCCGTGGCCCTGATCGGGGAGACTGAGGGTGACGTCAACATAGTCGTGAGCGACGACAGGTCGGAGCTTTTGGGGGTGAACACCCCGAACGACCTCGCCGTAACGGCGGAGATCCTGAACCGGAGGATCATCAGCGGCCACATGCGGAATGGCCTCAAGTGCATGGATCCCAGGACTACGTGGATCGGACCCAGGGTCTCCCTCGAACCGGATGTCTTCGTAGAGCCGGGCGTGCAGATCTGGGGCAAGTCCAGCATCGCTTCCGGCGCCCGCATAGGCGCTTACTCCCTGCTGCGGAACGTGACGGTAGGCCCTGGGGCGGTCCTGTTCGGCCCCTCCGTCGTGAGCGACTCGGATATCGGGGGTGGCGCTGAGGTAGGCCCGTTCGCCGTCCTTCGCGGGGAGGCCGTCGTGAGCGATTCCGCAAAGGTCGGCCGCTTCGTCGAGGTGAAAAAGAGCAGGATCGGCGTCGGCGCCAAGGTGCCGCACCTCTCCTACATAGGCGACGCGACGATAGGGGAGGAGACCAACATCGGCGCCGGGACGATCACGTGCAATTACAACGGGAAAAACAAGAGCAAGACGGCCATAGGCGACAGGTGTTTCGTCGGCAGCGACACGATGTTCGTAGCGCCGGTTTCCATGGGCGACGACGCGCACACTGCGGCCGGCTCGGTCGTCACTAAGGACGTCCCGCCGGGGGCGCTCGCCATCTCCCGCGCCCGCCAGGACAACATCGCGAACTGGTCTGCCCGCGTAAAAATCGACGGAAAAGAGAAAAAGGACGACGAGGGGAACTGAATGATGGACGCTTCCGCACGGGGTATAAAGATTTTTTCAGGCAGCGCGCACGAGAAGTTCGCGAAGGACATATGCGAATCCCTCTCCCTCTCGCTCTCGGAGCGCCAGATCTTCCGCTTCTCTGACGGGGAGATAGGGGTGTCGTTGCAGGAGGGCGTGCGCGGGCTGGATTTGTTTGTGATACAGCCGACCTGCGAGCCAGTCAACGAGAACCTGATGGAGCTTTTGATCATCATCGACGCCCTCAAGAGGGCGTCGGCGTGGAGGGTCAACGTCGTGCTGCCGTATTTCGGATACGCCAGGCAGGACCGCAAGGCGCGGCCGCGGGAGCCGATCACGTCGAAGCTGGTCGCCAACCTGCTTGAGAAGGCCGGCGCCGACCGCGTTGTCACCGCCGATCTGCACGCCGCGCAGATCCAGGGATTTTTCGACATCCCTGTGGATCACCTAACCGGCATACCCCTCCTGGCCATGCACTTCAAGAGGATACTGAAGAACGAGCTGAAAGAGGGGCGCGTGGTCACGGTATCGCCGGACATCGGCGGCGTCGTGAGGGCGCGGAGCTTCGCGGAGCTGCTGAACTGCGACATAGCGATCGTCGACAAACGGCGCTCCCACGACAAGGCCAACGTGAGCGAGGTTATGAACGTCATAGGCGATGTCGAAGGCAAGATAGCGATACTGGTGGACGACATCGTGGATACCGGTGGCAGCATCGTTCACGCGGGGGACGCCCTCAAAGAGCGCCGCGCGTCCAAGGTTTACGCCTGCGCCGTGCACGGCGTCCTCTCCGGTGAGGCTGCCGAGAAGATAGGGCGGTCGTGTTTCGAGGAGATGGTCTTCACGGACACGATCCCATTGTCTGGCGAGAAGAGGCGTCCGAAGATAACCTCCCTCTCGATAGCCCCCCTATTCGCGGAGGCCATAAGGAGGGTTCACCTGGAGCAGTCCGTCAGCATCCTGTTCCAGCCTAAGACGAAGCGGCATCAGGGCGAGCTGTTCTAATTACATTAAAATTATATTAAAAAGTCGCTTTATGAATGACTAAGGGTCACAGAGCCCAAGGAGGAGTAAATAGATGGCAATAAGGGAAGCGGTAAAGATTAAAATGACGAAGCGCGAGGCCACCGGCAAAGGGGTATGCCGGAAGCTTCGCGCGAAAGGGACGGTGCCCGCGGTCTTCTACGGCCCGGAGTACAAGGAGAGCGTCGTCGGGTCCGTGGACGCGAAGGAGCTGTCGCAGCTGACTGACTCCCCGAACTGGGAGACGAGCATGATAGACCTGGAGCTGCCGGGCGGGAACGTCGAGATGGCGCTCCTTCGCGGCGTCGATCGCCACCCGGTGACGCAGAAGATCCTCCACGTGGATCTGTACCAGCTCGTGAAGGGGCACAAGGTCAAGGTGGCTGTGCCTGTCCGAGTGATAAACAAGGAGTCCTGCGCCGGCGTCAAGATGGGCGGCGTGTTGGAGCATCCGATGCGCGAGGTAGAGATCATGGTCCTTCCGAGGGAGATCCCTTCCGAGATAGTGATCGACACCATAAAGATGCCGATGGGCAGCGAGATCTTCGCCCGCGACCTGGACTTCCCCGAGAGCGCCGAGCTGATCTCGTCGCCGGACGCGGTGGTCGTCATGGTCTCCCGTCCGAAGTCCATGGCCGAAGCCCCGGCGGAGGCAGAGGAGGAGACGACCGAGGTCGAGGTCGTAGGTAAGGGCAAGCGCAAGGAGGGCGAGGAGTAGAGAGGGATTGAAGCTGGTCGTCGGGCTGGGGAACCCCGGCCCCGAGTACGCTTGGAGCCGCCACAACGCGGGCTGGCTCCTGATCGACTACTTCGTCCTGAAAACCGGCCTCCGGGAGCCCCGCATGAAGTTCAGCGGGGCCTTTTGGCCAGGTACGCGGATCGAGGGGGAGGCCGTAGCCTTCCTAAAGCCCCTCACCTACATGAACCTGAGCGGGAAGTCCGTCCTGGAGGCTTCGCGCTACTACGACGTCCCGCCCTCTGACATACTCGTCCTGTTCGACGACGCGGCGCTCCCCTTTGGCAGGCTGCGCTACCGCGCCAGCGGATCCGCGGGGGGGCAGAAGGGCATGATATCCATCCTGGGCGGGCTTGGGACGCTGGACGTCCCGCGCCTGCGCGCCGGGATCGACAGCCCGGATGCCGGCGTCGGCATGAAGGACTGGGTGCTGGGCAAGTTCACGAAAGATCAGCGCGAGTCGTGGCCCTTGGTGGAGTCCCTTGCTTGGGAGAGCCTGCTGAAATGGCTGGCCGGCGCAGCCGGGGACGGGTTCACAGTACAGATAACGACAAAATAAAACAACATGACTGACGGAGCGACGGTTTACAACAGCCTTAAAAAAGTCGAGGCGCGGCAGTGGTCGGCCAACCGCTCATTTCATCTGCCAGTGGCCGGCGCCGCGAGGCCTTGGCTGTGCCTTGGCTTTGACCGCCCTCTGCTCGTACTGCTGCCGGATTCCAGGCAGGTCAGGGATTTCATGGCGGACGCGGATTCGATCCGCGCCATCCCGGAGGCGGGCCGCCTGAATGTGGCAGAGGCGCTCCCGGAAATAGCGCTCGCCTCCTTTGGCGGCGACAGGCAGATGCTGGAGGCCCAGAAGGCGGAGCGCGGGGAGGCGGTGTCGCGGTGGGCTGACAGCGGGGGGATCCTGCTCGCGACGCCGGGGGCGCTCATGGGCCCCCTATCGTTGGGCGGCGACAGGCTCGCGCTCGACAAGGGCCATGCGGCGGGCAGGTCGCGTCTGATCGAGTGGCTAGCGGCCAAGGGCTACGAACGGACGGACATCGTCTGGTCGCCGGGGCAGTTCACCTACAGGGGGGGCATCGTAGACCTATTCGACCCGAAGGACTCGTACCCGATCAGGGTGGAGTTCTTCGACGACGAGATAGAGAGCATGAGGTTCTTCGCCACGGACACGCAGAGGAGCGTGCGCCCTCTGTCGCGTTGCTCCGTGCACGCCCTCTCGTCCAGGAGGGGCGTCGCCATCGATAATTTCTTCCCCGCGGACATGCACGTGCTGTTTATAGAGCCCTCGGAGCTGGAAAACGCGGCGGACAGCTACGCGTGGCTTTGCGCCGGCGTGGCAAGCGACTACGACGAGGCGGGACCCGACGCGGGCCTCGACTGGCGCGCTGTCGAGAAATCCCTCTCGCTATACCCTAGGATCAGGGTCACAGCCGGCGCTGCCAAGGGCGAATTCCGGACCAATATCATGGGCATCCCGAACTTTCGTGGCAGGACGCGGGATCTTGAGGCGTACTGCGGCAATTTGGCGTCGCGCGGCATAGCCGTCCGCCTAGTGTCGGAGGTCGAGCATTTCAGGGACTGGGCGGAAAAAGCCGGTTATGGCGCCTCCGAGGGCTCCATATCGGAGGGCTTCGTGGATTTCGCGGCAGGGAAGGCCTTTATCGGGGATCTGGAGCTGTCCGGCCTTTCGCTGTCTAGCAGGTCGGGCGAGAGGGCCGTCCCCCTCGACTGGGGCGACAGGCTGTTGCCCGGTCAGTGGGTCGTCCACGAGGACTACGGGGTGGCCCGCTTCATGGGTTCGGAGCAGATAGCCTCAGACGGAGGCGTACAGGAGTATCTCGTGCTGGAGTACGCCGAGGAGCGGCGGCTCAAAATCCCAGTCATGCACTTCCACAAGATCTCGCCGTATCACACGTACCCTGGGGTGACGCCGGCCGCAGACAGCCTGCGCGGCGTCCACTGGAAGAAGATGTCCCTGCGCGCCGCCGAACAGGCCCGCGCCGCGGCGGAATATCTCGTCGAAGTTTACGCCAAGAGGGAGATAACCAGCGGATACGCTTTCAAGGGTGACGCGGAGCAGGAGAGAGAGTTCGAACGGACGTTCCCCTACAGGGAGACGGCCGACCAGTTGAGGGCCATAGAGGACGCGTGTCGCGACATGGGCCGCCCGATCCCCATGGACAGGCTCATCGTAGGGGACGTCGGGTTCGGAAAGACGGAGGTCGCGCTCCGTGCCGTCTCCAAGGCGGTATTCGACGGCAAACAGGCGGCGGTGATGGCGCCCACCACGCTCTTGGCCCAACAGCACTACGACACCTTCCGCAGGCGTTTCGATCCCTTCGGCGTCCGCGTCGAGGTCGTCTCGCGCTTCGTGGCGCCCTCCAGGCAGAAGGCCATCCTGGAGGACGCGGCCTCGGGGAAGGTAGACATACTGATCGGCACCCACAGGCTCTTGAGCCAGGATGTGGCGTTCAAGGATCTGGGCCTCGTGATAGTGGACGAGGAGCACCGTTTCGGCGTCATGCACAAGGAACACTTGAAGAACCTCTATCCGTCGGTGGACGTCCTGATGCTATCCGCCACGCCCATCCCGCGCTCCCTCCACATGTCGCTCTCCGGCCTCCGCGACCTCTCCCTGCTACAGACGCCGCCGCGCAAGCGCCTGCCCGTCATAACGGCTGTGGGGCCGTGGTCGGAGGCGCTCGTCAGGAACGCCGTGATCAGGGAGAAGGCCAGGGGCGGCCAGA
>JAIRNC010000081.1 GCA_031258255.1 Synergistaceae bacterium | reverse complement strand
GACAAAATGATTTATACTAAGGTTGACCCGGGGCTTGCCAACACGGGCGAGAAATTATGGACGTTCTCCATGACGAGGGGAGAATTTGAGAGGCTGCACGGCGTCTACAGGAATGGCCGAGACGATTCAGTGGCGACGCCCCAAGGCGCCGGCCGGCTTTATATAAGCGATGACAATAGGAGCAATTCATGAACATACTTATTCTGAGCTGCGGGATCCGCGTTAAAATCGTCGAATATTTCAAAAAAGCACTGCTGGGCGACGGAAAGGTCATCGCCGCCGATTGCAGCAAACTGGCGCCCGCGTTATACGCGGCGGACGGATACTATTTAGTGCCCCCTGTAAAGGATGACGGCTATGTTGACATAATATTGGACATCTGTGAAAAGGAAAATATCAAGGGGCTGTTTTCTCTCATAGACCCCGAATTATCGATCTTAGCCCGCAACGCGGGGCGTTTTGCCGCAAAGGGTGCCACTGTCATAGGTTCGAATTACGAAATCTGCGAGAGGTGTCTCGACAAATGGGAAATGTACCGATGGCTGACGGCACATGGTTATAGCTGTGCAAAAACATACCGAAACCAGAAATCATTCGACAAAGCATTGAAAGCGGGCGAAATCTCTTTCCCGGTCATCATGAAGCCTGTACGCGGAAGCGCCAGCGCCGCCGTTGAAAAAGTATCAGGCCACGCGAGGTTGGAAGCCCTTTTCTCAGATAACGGCAATGATTTCATCGTTCAGCAATTCATGGACGGCCTGGATCTTGACGCGGATGCCTACGTCGATATGCAGAGCGGCGAGGTGGTATCAATTTTCATGAAACAGAAGCTGTTGATGAGGGCGGGCGAAGCTGACAAAGCGGTTTCATTTTACGATGAGGAGTTATTCGGCATTTTAAAAAAATTCATCGAGGAGAGCGGATTTAGGGGGGTCATAGACATAGATGTTTTCAAGGTGGGCGGCAGCTTTTATATTTCCGAGGTAAATCCGCGTTTTGGCGGGGTATATCCCCACGCTTATGAGTGCGGACTGGATTTCCCTGCTTTCATAGTGAAAAATTTATCGGGCTTCGCCAACCGGCAGCCGTTTCCCTCCTATCCTGCCGGTGTGGTCATGATGAAATACCCCGAAATAATGACCATAAAATAATCATTTGCAAAGGAGAAAACCGGCTTGTCTCTGGATAACGACATAAAGTACTGGAAACTTGATAGCATATGGGGCAGTGCAGAGAACATGCCCTTGCATCGCGGCATGGAATGGCTGCTCCGCAAATGGCTTCTGAGAAAAGGGATAGAGGCTTTATCGGATAAAAAGGTGCTCAGCGGCGGGTGTGCTTCGGGCCGCATAGAGTTCCACATGGAAAACATTGGCGTCAAACACATTCAGGCTTTCGATTTTGTGCCTGAATTTGTAGAGACAGCGAAGCGCAATGCCTCAGCCAGAAACTCAAACGCAAAATTTTTCGTCGGGGACATGAGAGAACTTTCCTGCCTGGAAAACGCTCATTTCGACTATGCGGTTTATTTAAATCGTATGTTGTGTTTTGTCGATGACGCCGGCTTCGATAAATCCCTCCGGGAAATCCGCAGGACGCTGAAACAGGGAGGGCTGTTTCTCTTTGACGCTTTGGATTACAATGGGCGAAAGTGGAATGAATTGCTTTCATTTTTTTTAAAAATAGCGTGGGGACTCCAGGGAGCAAAGATCAAACCGCATTTTCTCCCTCGCGTAAGGAATAAAGACAAAAGAGTCGACCTCAAATTCTGGAAGACGGATCAAAACCTGCTATATTGGTTTACAAAGGATGAACTGGAATATAAACTCAGACAAAACGGGTTTAAGATACTGGATTTTGCGAAAGAGGCCGACATTTTCACTGATCCCAAAGATTCGATAATCTTTTATGTCGCGTGCGAGAAATGCTGATCTCCCGGGATCGCCGGCAGATAACGGACCATAAATATATCAAATGACGCAAAAGAGGTGACCGACCTTGCTGCTGCACGAAAAAACAGCGATAATTACAGGGACTAACAGAGGTATAGGGCTTGCGACCCTTGAGGCTTTTGCCGCGAACGGGGCTAAGGTATACGCTCACGCAAGGCGCGAGACGCCGGATTTCCTGGCCCTTATAAATGACATCTCCAGGATGTACGGTATCGAGATATGGCCCGTCTGCTTTGACCTCACCGATTACGACGCGATGAAGCAGAAGATGAAGGAGATAGCAGCGTCAAAGCGCTCGATAGACATACTGGTCAATAACGCCGGCGCGGTGGCGGATAGCTCCTCTTTTTTGATGACGTCCGTCGAAAAGATGAAGGCCGTGTTCGAGGTCAATTTTTTTGCGCAGATGGCGCTCTCACAGTACGTCGCGAGGATGATGATGAGGAATAAAAGGGCTGGCATGAGCATCGTCAACGTCGCGTCCGCAGCCGGTATCGACGGCGACCCCGCTCAGGTCGAGTACTCAGCCTCCAAGGCGGCCTTGATCGGCGCCACGAAGAAGCTGGCGATAGAGCTGAACGGCTATAATATACGCGTCAACGCTGTCGCCCCCGGCGTGACCGACACGGATATGGTCTCTGCGATGGACGAGGGGCTCATGAGGCGGACACTGGAAAAAACCGTCATGAACAGGAAGGCCCAGACGGGCGAGATAGCCGGGGCGATACTCTTCCTGGCGTCCGGGCTATCATCCTTTATGACGGGTCAGGTATTGCGCGTAGACGGTGGCATGTAGGGAGGTAATGGTCATTTCTAACCTGGAAAAGTATAAAAATTGCTTCGTCGAGGCCTTCGCCTTGGCGGACGGCGCTCAAGCGGAATCGCTGAAGTACCAGTCGATACAGGAGTGGGACTCCGTCGGACACATGGCGCTCATGGCGTTGTTGGAGGATAATTTCGGCATATTGCTGGATACCGACGACATCATAGATTTTGCGTCGTATGAGGCCGGCAAGGAGATATTGAGAAAATACGACGTGGCGATGTAAAGGGACGGAAGCCACGGGGCATGAGCGGGAGTGATATGGATGGAGGCAGATGCCCAAAGAAAGAAATTAATCCGCGACATTGAGGATATGGCCGCGCGAATGCGAAAAAGCGCGCTCGACATGGCCTTCTCGGCGCGGGGGAGCGCTTCTCACATCGGCGCGGGCATGTCGATAATCGACGTGCTGGCCGTCCTGTACGGCGGGGTTATGAAACTGGACAAGGGCGACCCGATCTGGGCTGGCAGGGACAGATTCATATTGAGCAAGGGGCATGGCGTTCTGGGATACTATGCCGCGCTCGCCGAAATCGGTTATTTGTCGAAGGATGACCTGGACACGTTTGAAAGGTCTGGGACTTTTCTGGCTGGTCACCCCGTCATGAACCGCGAAAGGGGCATAGAGTTCACAAACGGGAGCCTCGGCATGGGGCTCTCCCTTGGGGTCGGCGTTGCGCTCGCCTTGAAAAAAAGAGGCGGCGCGAACAAAGTCTACGTCCTTGTGGGTGACGGGGAGTGCAACGAAGGCGCCGTGTGGGAAGCGGCGATGTCCGCAGCGCAGTTCAAGCTGGATAACCTCGTGGCTATAGCGGATTGCAACGCCTTCCAGCTCGGAGGGAGAAACGAGGATATAATGAGCGTGGGGGATATGGCTGAAAAAGCCCGCTCGTTCGGATGGAACGCCGTCACGGTCGACGGACACGACGCGGAAAGGCTGTACGAATCCCTGACGGCTTCATACGAAAACGGCAAGCCGCTCATGATCGCGGCAAAGACGATAAAGGGGAAGGGATTCAGCATGTTCGAGTCGGATAACAGGTGGCATCACGCCATGCTGTCCAAATCCCAGTACGACTCGCTCGCGGAGGAACTGAGGTCACGACAGCCATGATAATAAATGAAGCGTTGTCAAAGTCATGGTCGAGGGTAGGCACCCGCGCGACATTCGGGCTGGTGATGCTCGATCTTGCAGAGAAGGTTGACCGCTTGATGGTCGTTTCTGCGGACGTATCCACGTCTGCTGGGCTTGACCGCTTTAAAAACGCTTACCCGGAAAAATATCTCGACGTCGGCATCGCGGAGCAGAACATGATGGGCATAGCGGCAGGGCTCGCCAGCGAGGGATACTCCGTGTTCACGACTTCGTTCGCGCCGTTTCAGACCATGCGCTGCTGCGAACAGATCAGGGTGAACCTGGGCTACATGGGGAGCAAGGTGTGCATGGTCGGCCTGGCGAGCGGCTTGGTCTCCGGCATCCTGGGCAACACGCACTGCTGTTTCGAGGATATAGGCGTCCTGCGGTCGATACCTGGAATAACCATAATCACCCCGGCTGACTGCGCTGAGGTGGCAAAGGCGGTATGCGCGGCGCAAAGGCACCCTGGTCCCCTTTACGTCAGGCTGACCGGCTCAACCAGGACGCCCATAGTTTACGCGGACGATTACGGCTTTGAAATCGGCAAGGCGATATCCCTGAGGGAGGGCGCCGATGTCGCGATTATCGCGAGCGGCATGATGGTTCACGAGAGCATAGTCGCGTCAGATCTGCTCGACAAGTCTGGAATCTCCGCCGCTGTAGTGGACATGCATACCGTAAAGCCGCTCGACATCGAAACGCTGCGCGGGCTGCTTTCAAAGAAACTCATCGTTACGGTGGAGGAACACAGCGTCATGGGCGGCCTGGGAAGCGCCGTGGCTGAATTTCTCTCGCGTCTCGCGGACAGGCCGCCGCTTAAAATCATCGGCGTACCGGACGAGTTCGTCGAGGTGGCCGAATACCGAGAGTTGCTTGAACGATACGGCTTGACCGGAGAAGCGATAGCCGACGCGGTCTCAGACGCCATGAGAGGATTATATTGACTCTGTAATGGGGGATAGCTGCGTGTTTTCACGGTTAGATGACCCAAACGACGATACATGCTTGCTGCTTGAGTCAGGCGGCGTCCTTTCGTACCGCGACCTCCTGAATAATTCAAGCTTAATTGCCTCTCGCGTCCTCCCCCGCGACGTGGTTTTGCTGGTCTGTCGCAACGACTGGGAATCCGTCGCCGCCTATGTCGGCTTTATGAGGCGCGGCGCGGTCCCTTTGCTGATGAACGATTCCGTTAAAAGGGATTTCATCACGGGCCTGAAAGATGCGTACAGGCCGTCCTACGTCTTCGCGCCTGCGGGCATGGAGGGGGGAGGCAAAAAAATATGCGAGCTCGGCGGGTACTCTCTCCGGTCTACCGGATGCGAGATCGATTACGAAGTACACCCCGACCTGGCCCTCCTGCTCTCGACGTCGGGCAGCACGGGGAGCCCCAGGCTCGTGAGGCAGACGCGCAGCAACGTGACGGCTAACACGGGGTCCATAATCGAATACCTCAAGATAAGGCCTGGCGACAGGGCCATAACCACCCTCCCGATGAGCTATACCTACGGCCTTTCCATAATCAACACGCATCTTTGCGCAGGGGCGTCCCTCATCCTGACTGACCGGACGCTCATGGATCGCGGGTTTTGGGGCGCACTCAAAAGCCAAGGGGCCACCACGTTCGGCGGAGTGCCGTACACATACGAGATGCTGAAAAAACTGCGCTTCGAGAGGATGAGCCTGCCCTCCGTCCGTTACCTAACTCAGGCGGGCGGGAAACTCTCCGCCGAATTGTCCGCAGAATTCGCGGACATCTGCGCCGGCAAAGGCATGGAGTTCATCGTCATGTACGGCCAGACGGAGGCCACGGCGCGGATGAGCTATCTCCCGTGGCAATACGCGCGGTCAAAGGCCGGCAGCATCGGGGTGCCTATCCCCGGAGGGGCGTTTTCGCTAAAGGACCATGACGGGGAGGAGATAAGGGCGCCGGGCGTAGTCGGAGAGCTGGTTTACAGCGGCCCTAACGTGACGCCCGGCTACGCGGAAAGCCGCTTCGACTTGGCACTAGGCGACGAGAGGCAGGGCGTGCTTGAGACAGGCGACATGGCATATTTCGACGGCGACGGCTTTTATTACATAACGGGGCGCAAAAAGCGATTCCTCAAGCTGTTCGGCAACAGGGTCAGCATGGACGAGATAGAGGCGCTGATGAAGTCGGGCGGTTTTGACTGCGCCTGCGGCGGCAGGGACGACGATCTCAAAGTCTACACTACCTCACGGGACGTAGCGAAGGCCAGGGCGTTTCTCCTTGAAAAGTCGTCCGTCAACCCGGCGGGTTTTTCTGTCGTGCGCGTGGACGAGATACCCAAAAACCCGGCCGGGAAGGTACTGTACGGCGAGCTGGAAGCCCTCGGGGCGGATTCGGATGTTTGATTTCGACGAAATAGCGTCTCTTAAGCCCTTCGCCCTCGACCGCGAGGCAAAGGAGTCCCTTTTCCTCAGGGCTTTGGGCGACCTTACCGCCTTCCACAGGCAGAGGTGCGGCGATTACAGGAGGATAGTCGACGGGCTGGGTTTTGACGCGTCGCGTGTCCGTGACGTTCTGGATTTCCCGTTCATACCGGCAGGGCTCTTTAAAATGCGCGATCTGTCCAGCGTCGACAGATCCCTCGTAATAAAGACCGTGACGTCATCCGGGACGACCGGCCAGGCGGCGTCAAGGATATTCCTGGACAGAAATACCGCTGCATCGCAGACGAAAGCCCTAGTCAGGATCGTCTCTGATTTCATCGGTAACAAGCGTCTGCCCATGCTGATCGTAGACTCCCGCGACGTGCTGAAAAACCGCGCGTCCTTTTCCGCCAGGGGGGCAGGGATACTCGGTTTCTCGATGCTGGGGCGCGACGTGACGTATATTCTGGATGAGCGCATGGATTTAGACTTTAATGCGACGGAGTCCTTTCTCGAAAGGCACGCCGGTGAAGACATTTTGCTCTTCGGCTTTACATTCATGATATGGGAGTACCTCTACAAAGCCCTGCGCCGCGCGGGGAAGTGGCTGCCTATTGAAAGAGGCGTGATGATACATGGGGGCGGGTGGAAGAAATTGCAGAGCGAAGCCGTAAGCCCGGATGCGTTCAAGGACGCGCTGCGCGATGTCTGCGGGTTGCGTCGAGTATACAATTATTACGGCACGGCGGAGCAGACGGGTTCGATCTTCATGGAGTGCTGTGAGGGGAGGCTGCACTGCTCGGTCTTTTCCGACATCGCAATCCGCGACCACAGGGATTTCTCGCCCTGTCAGGTCGGAACCAGCGGTCTGATAGAGATGATATCGCTGCTGCCCAGGAGCTACCCGGGGCATGTCATCCTGACGGAAGACCTGGGGCGGCTGACCGGCATAGACGACTGTCCCTGCGGCAGGCTGGGCAAGACGTTTTCGGTAGAGGGCAGGATCCCGCGCGCCGAGACGAGAGGATGCAGCGACACCTATGAAAAACGTCACGCCTGACCACATAGTCTGGCTCGTAGGCGACGGATTGCCGCCAGCCCGCCCGATGCCCCCTTACTCGGATGTCGTCTGCCGATTCCTGGGCGAACTCTCCAGGGATCTCCTTCAAAACAGGGCGAACAGGGAATTTCCGGACGTGGCTGCGTTCGCGTTCTTCTGCCGCAGGGGGAACACCGAGAAGCTGAAAGAGGGCTTCCGCGACGGACGACGCCGGCTGGGGCGCGGGCTCGCGTTTCATATAACGCCCTCGAACATCCCGATAAATTTTGCCTTTTCGCTGGTTTTCGGCCTGCTCGCCGGCAATTCGAACGTGGTACGGGTCCCCACGAAGGACTGGCCGCAGGTCGGCATAGTCTGCCGCGCTGTCCGGGAATTGCTCACAAAGCCGGAATACGGCGAACTTGCGCCCCTGATATCGATGGTGAGATACGAGCGCAGCGATGAAATAACAGCGTACTTTTCGGGCCGGTGCGACGCGAGGGTCATCTGGGGCGGCGACGAGGCCGTTTCGTCCGTCCGCAAAATCCCGATACCGCCGCGCGCCGTGGAACTCACCTTCGCTGACCGTTATTCCTGCTGCGCGATATCGGCGGATGCTGTCTTGCGGGCCGGCGAGGACGAGCTCAGGAGGCTGGCCGACGCGTTTTACAATGATACGTTCCTGGTCGACCAGAACGCTTGTTCCTCCCCAAGCCTCATAGTGTGGCTCGGCGCCCAGGCGCAGGAGGCAAGGGGGAGGTTCTGGCCCGCTGTGGAGAGAAGCGCCTCGCGCTATCGGCTCGAACCGGCCCACGCGACAGAAAAATACACTCTCCTCTGCGACTGCCTTGCCTCGGGCGAAGACATCAGGCGAGTGACGATGAGCGGAAACCTCATCTACCGGGCGGAACTCAGCGGCGTGGGCGGGGTTGAGGCTTACAGGGGCAGGCTGGGCGTCTTCTTCGAGTACGACGCCGCTTCAATCGATGAGCTGGCCGGGTGCGTCACGAATAAATGGCAGACGCTCTCGTATTACGGCCTCGACGCGGAGGAACTCGCCGCGTTCGTCACGGGCGGGAGGCTCAGCGGCATAGACCGGATCGTCCCGGTGGGGGCAGCCCTCGACATCGGCGTGATATGGGACGGCTATGACATCGTAAGCGTGCTCTCAAGGATCGTGTCCTTCTGACGGCGGAGGGCTTCGATATTTTCGCTTTCAGAGATGCCTCGGCGCCGCCGATATTAGGTAAAGGACTGTTGATCGGGGGTATGAGGCGTGAAGCGTAAGAACCGTCAGGCCTTTTGGGTTTTTCTGGGAACCATCGTTTTTATCTTGTCCAACGCCAGTCAGGCTGCGGCGATATATGTCGACCCGGGGGATCGCTTCAACCTCAGGCTCGTGACGCCCATCGAGAACAACAGCGGCGTCAGCGTCTGGGACAGCAGGTACTACCCGGGCGACGTTCTGTCTTTGAAGATGAGCGACTATCTCTTCAGGAAGATGAAGGAGATTCACAGGGTGGACGCGACGCGCCTCGTCTCGGACAACCCGCCGTTCTGGCCCGGCCAAGGCTTTTCCGCGAAGGACATGATCCTCAAGGTCTGCCTCGAAGAACTCTCATACAAGAAGAAGGATACGCTGGGCTCCAAGGTCTACTGGGACATAGTGCTGCACGCGTATGTTTACAGCGGCGCTACCGGCGACCTCCTCTTTGACTCCGTAATCAGGGAGAAGGACGACCGCCAGTACGTCCTTTACACGGACGTCCTCGACGCGGAACCCATATACTGGGAGAAGTTCGAAAGGACCCCCTACTGGTCGGCGACACGCAAGGCGCTGGACAGGGCGCTCGCGGAAGCGGTCGAAGGTTACGGCGGCTATCGCGTCGTAGGCCAGATAATCGCCAAGGCGGAGAGGGTGGACGGCTCGTTCACTGTCTCCAAAAAGCAGCAGGACAGGCTGTATCACATAAACCTGGGTCAGCGTGACAGCGTGAAGGTCGGGGACGTCCTCGCCGTGACGCGCGCCTCTTCCGTCAGGACGATAGCGCCGGAGACACCGGAGCTGCACTTCCCGCAGATCGTGGCCCGCGTTCGCGTCGTGTTCGTAAAGGACAATGACGCAATAGTTGAGATAATAAAGGAATCCAAGGAAGGCCCTGTGCAGCTCGGGGACTCCGTTTCCATGCCTCTGTCCGGCAAGAGGGACGGCAGGGGTTTATAAATATCAGATGGAGGGAATGGGCATGTCGTGTGACAAGAGGGGTAAAAAACGCTTGCAGGTCAGGTTGTTCGGCACGCTGTGCCTTATCCTCTACGCTTTTTCCTGCGCCGCCGCGCTGACGGTCGCGCCCGTGCCGTCCCACGCTGACGCGAAATCCCCGCCGGAGGAGTCGATACGCAGGGAGGAAGACAAGAAGCAGGAGGCGGATGAGCAGCGGAAAAAGGATGAAACCGCCCGCAAGGCGCGCGAGAAGCGTGCCGCAGAGACGCGGCGTCGCGAGGAGGCCGCCAGGAAAAAGGCCCAGGCCGCGAAAAAAGCCGAGGATGAGCGGCTGGCCAAGGAAGCGGCACAGAGGGCCGCGAGCCAGGATATGGTGATGCGCGCTCTTTCAGTCGGCCAGAACTTGGTCGAAAACGGCCGTTATCGGAGCGCCGTGCGCGTACTGGGCAGTTTCCTGGCAGAACACCCGGAGTCCACAGACGCATGGTACTGGATCTCGCGCGCCTACCACGCTCTGGGTGACTACGACAAGGCCCAGCACGCGGCAAACAGGGTCCTTTACTTCGACCCGTACTATCCCGCCCTCGTGAAGACCCCCAGCGGGCTACAGCCGATGCCTGACCTGACAAGAGGGCAAAAGAAGGAACCGCGTCCGTCCATGTCCGTCCTTCCCGTAAAGCAGCCGCTGCCGGCCAACCTGCTCCTGGAGCCCGTCGTGATTTCTTTTCCGATCCTGGTGGAACGCGAGCTTTCCGAAGAGGGCTATTTCGCCAATTCGCTGGGCGAGCCGGACGGATACGACCCGATAACTGGCGCTTATTTGCAGTACGTCCCCTACCCGCCTCATCCGCTGGGCGCTACAGTCAGGTGGATGCAGAGCGAAAAATTCAATGAAATTTCCCGCTGGCGCTTTCGGGTGGACAGGATGGGGATCCTCATGGAGCCCAGGGTGCCGATAGCCTGGAAGGGCTCAAGGCCCTATGAGATCTACTTTTGGACGGGCGACGAGTGGGCAAGGGTGAGAAGGAAGGGTTCCGGGCCCGGCGAGACAGGCGGTTCCAGACCCGGCGGGCGCGAGCGTTACGACGACATACTCTACAGGGCGCAGGACAGCATAGCCGAGGTGCTGAACGACAGGAATTTCGTCTGGTACGAACCAGACACGCCGTCACTTGCCGCGAACGCGTCGCTGATGCGCTATAAATGGGTCGGAGACGTCGATCTCATGGACGCGGAGGAAAGGGCGATAAAGCGCGCCATCGAGGAGACGGGGCCGTCACCGGAAGAAGAGAGGGAGCGCATGTCGCGCGAAAAATAACGATCTCAATACTGTGAAACTCGATACGGGTGCCGTATCAGTCAAAACAAATATTGTCGAGGATCGATAACCGATCGATAAGCGATCCGCCATTTTACGGTTATTGCTGGACATTCATCAATTCGGACTGTATAATTACTTTTGAAGTACGTTAGTGACAGGCAAGAAACGGAAATAACTTAGGCGAGGTGGTAAAAATAAGTGTTTTTACTGATGCGCTCATGAACGAGACAGTAAAATCGTCGGGGCGTCGGGGCGTCGGGGCGTCGGGGCGTCGGCAGAATTATGCCTTCCGAAAGTTAATTCCATATAAGTTTTTTCAAGCCACACGTTTTTTTCAAGAATTCAACCTTAAAAAAAACCTAAGCACCATTTTCGGGCGGGCTGACAAATGGCTCGCGCGGGTTCATGGCCGTATGCTCAAATATTACAGCGGAGCCGCGCCCCCTCGACTGCTGATGCTCATCAAACCGGGATGTCTGCTCAAAAACCGAATACCTATGCGCGTCGACAACGACTGGCCTGAAAACGGGGCCGGATTCGTCGAAATAGATTGTGTGGCGCACTGCGGGAACGCCACACCGGCGGGTTCATATCGACGCTCGATATGACAGGTGTATTTTTGTCCTTGCAAGCTACGAAAATAACTTTAAACAGGAGGGAACAAAATGAAATCGTTGTTAAAGACCATGATGGCGTTGTTAGTCTGTGTTTTTCTCTTTAGCGGGGAAGCGTCCGCCGCTTGGATCGTAGGCGCGCCGTACGCGTCGCCGCAGTGGCCGTCCTACGGGTATTACCCGGCAGGGGTTCCAGTGTATGCACCGCCCGTTTACAGCGGAGTCCCCGTTTACAGCGGAGTCCCTGTACATTATTACGCTCCGGCGCCGGTTTACGTTGGTGTCGTGAGACCTGTTTACTACGCTCCGAGCGCGGTATACGCGAGGCCTCGGGCGTACACGGTGTATCAGCCGTATTATCCGGGGGCGTATTTGGGTTACTGAGCCGGCAATAAAATAAGGCTGCAATCAAGGAGGAGTGCAGATGAAAATGTTACGGAGGATGACTGTCGCTGTATTTTTTTGCGTGTTTATATTTACGCCGGCCAAAATGGCAGCCGGCGCGCATGAGGATCCCTTGGCTTACGTCACGGTGACGGAGGCACCCGCGAACCAGCGCTCCATACACCCGACGAGTACGAGGTGGAAGGTGCTGCAGGGCGGCAGATTGAGGCCGATATCGGCTTCCCGCGCGAAGTATATGAGGGTTGCGACATATAATGACGTGCCCCGGCAGGTCGATGTGTATCCGGCAGCGTATGATAAGCCACAGCCGTCTGCCGCCGTCCCTGAGCCAAGTTACCCGCCTGTACAGGCCGCTTACCCTGTGGCAAATGATTATGCCGCTCCGGCACCAGCTTATCCGCCAGTCCAAAATTCCGTGTCGCCGCAGCCGACATACCAGTCTGCCCAGAATTCCGCGTCGCGGCAGTTTGCATATCCGTCAGTTCCGAATCACGTGGTGACACAGCAACCGGCGTACCCGTCTGCACTGGATTACGCGCCGCCGCAGCCGACATATCCGTCAGTCCCGAATTACGCGGTGCCACAGCAGCCGGAATATCTGTCTGCCCCGGATTACACGCCGCCGCCGCCGACGTATCCGTCAGTCCCGAATTACGCGGTGCCACAGCAGCCGGAATATCCATCTGTCACGGATTACACGCCGCCGCAGCCGACATATCCGTCAGTCCCGAATTACGCGCCGCGGCAGCTGGAATATCCATCTGCCCCGGATTACACGCCGCCGCAGCCGACGTATCCGTCAGTCCCGAATTACGCGCTGCCACAGCAGCCGGCATACCCGTCCGCGCCGGAATACGCGCCGCAGCAGCCGGCACACCCGCCGGCACGGGACTACACGCCGCCGCAGCCGGCATATCCGTCAGTCCCGAATTACGCGCCACAGCTGCCGGAATACCCGTCTGCCCCGTAGTGCGCGCCGCAGCAGCAGCCGGAAGCCCCGTCGGCGCCAAATTACCCGCCGCCGC
>JAIRNC010000067.1 GCA_031258255.1 Synergistaceae bacterium | reverse complement strand
CATCGTCATATATTATAAAGCATGACGATGAATATGGCAAGAAGAAACTCGTTACAGCCTAACTGGAACAATTAGAAACAGCAAAAAATTAACGAGCCAGTTTGTGATGTCGCGAGGGGGATTACAGTATCAGTCGGTAGTTACGGCTGGTTTTACCTCGTCACACATTCCGGGAATCCAGGTTGTATTCCCGATTTTCCGTTTCTTTCCCCAGCATGGGCAACCCTCCAGTGACAGGCGAATCGCTCCGCGAAAGTATAAAAATAAAATGCTAAGAGCTTTTAACGGTTCTAACTTTAGGCCTTTTATATCAAATCGCTATAACCGTTTATAATTCGCGCTGTCTTTCAATCGCTTCGTAGGTGCTCAAAAAGATATCGCGCCGGACGACGTAACAATCGGCGTAGTCGTCTTCGTTGGCGGCGAGGTAATCGCCCGGACCGCCACAAAAGTATTTGTCGGTATCCCAGCGGGTGAAAACCTTGACGTCTTTTTCCAGCTCTCTTGCCCGCACCAGCTTGCTTTCCTTCGCCGCGCAGGTCTTGGCGAAGGGGAAGATTCCGCGCCGCTCGCCGGTGAGGCGATCCAGTATCGCCGGCACGTATTCGACCTTCTCCCCATAGGGCTCGCCCAAGATGCGATAACTGTCCTGGAAGCGCTTACGCAAAATGGGATACGCCTCGCCCAAAACGCCGACCATCAAGTACACTTCCTCGCCCGTCACCGTGTCGATATCGCCCTCCAGTGTACGAACGGTGATCTTCGTGCCGGCGGGGAAAATGTCCGTGCTGAGGGCGAAGCCCACCGGGCTCGGCAGTTTTCTATAAAGAGGCATTGCCGCAAAGTCTACCTCGTTGTCGCCGGCGTAGAGCAAATCGTAATTGTCGAGGTAGGCGATGGCCCGCGCTCGAAGATAGTCCTCCGGCTCGGCGTCTCCGCTCGTCTCGGCGATCTTCGCGAAACTCAAAAAACCGCCCGCTTTTTCGACATTCCCGCCGCCGCTGCCGGCGTCGCGGCAGAGGAATCCAGCGATTTCGCTGGCCATGATCTCCCGCACGCCGCTCCGTATGGAGAGCTTCAGCCCGTGCTGTTGCCGGCAATAGACGACACAGCAGTCTATTTGGGCGACCTGTTGGGCTATATCGCCGGCGAAGCCGAGCAGATTGCCGTCGCAGGGTGCAGCTCGGAACAGGCTGATATTCCCTACGGCCTCCCTCTCCCGCAGAGTTTCGCTGATGATATCCAGTTCCTCTGTGGTGATCGCGGCGTTTTTCAGCTTTCGGATCAATCCGGCGTCGTGGGGCAGTGCCGCCAAGTCGCGGTCGAGGGGGTGCCGCAGCTCCGAAAGACCGTTGGTATCCATGTACAGACCGTAGAACAGGGCGGTTTGAACGCGGGAGTTCATTGCATAGGCCTCCTTGTTCAGCAGATCCCATACCAACGTGGCGCAGCTCGCCAGATGTGGGCGGATTATCGTGTTGTCCCCTTCCGGTATCTCCGGACGGTGATGGTCGATCACCACCACCGCGCCGGGTACGTCGAAGTTTCGCGCGTTGCCCGCCCCGCGCTGACAGTCCACCGTGACCAGCAGGTCCGTCTCCGGCGGCAGCGTGTCGGCATGTACAATCTGGATATTCAGGAGATCCAGCAGCATGAGCAGGTTGGGCCTGGAGATTGTAGCGGAACCACCGTAGACAAGAACCGGGTCGGCCCCCAAAGAGCGCAGAAAACATTGCAACGCGAACCCGGAGCAGATGGTGTCCGCGTCTGGAACGTCATGACATTGGATTACGATGTGATTATAGCGCGCCAGATTTTTCAGTTCCATTTCCTCACCTCGCGTTCCGGCCCATTCTTTGTTTTTGAACGCGCGCTATTCTCAGAACTTTGTCCTGGCGAGTTCGGAGCGCGAACGGACGCCGAGTTTCTGGTAGATATTTTTCAGCCCGGCTTTCACGGTGTTCTCCGTTATGAACAGTTTTTCGGCGATCTCCTTTCGGGTAAGCCCGCTCTGGGACAGCGCGGCAATTTCCCGCTGCCTTTTTGTCAGGGTGGGTTTTGACCCGGCAAGGGCGTTGCGGATTTTAGCCGCTCCCGACATTTGACGCTTGCACACGCTCATCAGCGCGGCCGTGTTTTCGCCGCATACGCCCTCGTCAAGAGATTCCAGCAGCGGCTTCAGATACGAAGCGTGTTCGGCGAAGGGAATGAAGACTTTGTCCGGCACGGCGAGCGAGAGCGCCCGCTCGAAGTGAACGCGGGCTTCCGCCAAATTACCGTCCCCGCAGTAGGCGGCGGCGAGGTATATGTTGTGATAAACCTGAGGGAGCAGGTAATTCATCCTGCGGGCGACATTCAACACAGGTTCCGTTATGCCGTACAGTTCGGCGGTTCTCCCTTCCCTCAGCAGCATCATGCCGTGAAGCATGAGCGCGTAAGGCTGACCGTCGGAATATACGACTTTTCGTATGCTTTCCGTGCCGCGCAGCCAGGAGGGCAAACTGTCCGTGTTCCCCAGGAGCATGTCGGTCTGCGCGAGGCAGAGGTCGCCTATGCGCAGAATCGAAGTCTGACTGTCTTCCCGAACGTCCTTCGCGATGCCCTGACGGGCCGCTTCGTAAGCGAGGGCGTCGCCGCGCAAGATAGCTATACGCGCCGTTATCAGCCAGGCGCAGAGACAATTTCCTATCTGCCCCACTTCCCGCGCCTCGTAAATGGCTTTGTGGCAGAGCACTTCCGCTTCGCGGTCGTCTCCGGCGAACAGCCTCGCTTCCGCGCGCATGAGGCATTCCCCGCCGGCGCCGTGCCCTCCGGCTATGGTCACATAATATGGCAGGCAGTCGTCCATGACGTCGAGCGTCTTCTCCAGCGCGCCGCTCTCCCGCCAATAGAGGAAAAAGACCGAAGCCCCGCTCATCGTCCACGGCATCGCGCCTCCGAAGATGGCGGACCTTGGCGGGTCCGACAGGCGTTTCAGAAGGTCATAAGCCTTACGGTGGTACTCGCTCATCTTGGCGATATCGTTGAACTGTGTGAAGGACATCAGCATCGAAAACTCTCCCAGGATACGCCATAACTCCGCTTCCGGCATTTTGGAAGGATCATCGGTGAGTTTGCGGATGAGCGCGACGACCTTCGAAAAATACTCCTGTCTTCTGTCCCTGAAAAATTGGTGGCCGAACGTCAGGAGGGATATGGGGTGTTTCAAGAGCGTTCGCTCGGGACATTGGTCGATTAACCGTTCGAAAAAGTCGATAACGCCTCTCCCTTTGAAACTGTAAAAATATTGCGTGGTGAACGGCATGGAGAGGATTTTCTCATAGTCCTTCACCTCGCTGTAATAACGCGTAGCGTCGAAATACTCCCCGGTCGTCTCGCAAG
>JAIRNC010000017.1 GCA_031258255.1 Synergistaceae bacterium | reverse complement strand
TACCTGGTCTCAGGCGAGATGGACGCGGGGTTCGTGAACAGGGTGATGATTTTAAACGGCGCTGATAAAATAGGCGGTTCATTGGAAATAGAATCGGGATACCCATCCCTCAACATGGTCGCGGCCGTGGTCGAAGGCAACGGCAAAGACCCCGTTGTAGTCAAATTCATCGAATTTCTGCGCGGTCCTGCCGCAAAGGAAATTCTGAGGAAAAATGGCGTCTGGTAGAACAGCGTCCGCCCGGATGCTCCGTGCATAAAGCATGTACCAGCTCATAAGGGACGCGCTGTTTTCATTTCCCGCGGCGCTGACGTTTCGCGTCTGCGCCGCGTGCGCCGTTTTGTACGCCGCAGTCGGTTTCCCGCTGTCGTATCTGTTGTCCCGCTCGCGCCCCGCGCCGCGCAAAATAATATCTTTTTTCGTCACCCTGCCGCTGATATTCCCTCCGATAGCGATCGGTTTTATGCTGCTGATGCTGCTTGGCCGAAACGGCCCGATCGGCCGCCCATTGGAATCGTTTTTAGGGCTGCGCCTGATTTTCTCGATGCCCGGCATAGTGCTCGCGGCGTTCATAGCCGGTGTCCCTCTGCTGGTCAGGCCGCTTTCGGCCGCGATGGGGCGCGTGGAGATCATACGCATGGAGGAAGCGGCGCGCACGCTCGGCTGTTCGCCGGCGCGGGTGTTCCTGTTCGTGGCTCTGCCGCAATCCGCGAACACAGCCATATCCGGGCTTCTTCTTGGACTTGCGCGGGCTTCTGGCGAAGTTGGCATCACCATGATGTTGGGAGGAAATATCTCAGGCAGGACAAACACTCTTTCCCTCGAAATATACAACCTGGTGTCCCGTGGCGAGTTTGATGGCGCGATGGGCCTCTGTGTTTTATTGGCTGTCGCCGGAGTGGTAATATACGCGATATTGGAATGTATTTCTGCGGAGGGGTTGTGAAAATGTTCTACGTGCCTGACAGTTATCTTGAAAACCTGCTGGAGGAGGATCTCCATATGATGGACGCGACGACGGACGCCCTCGGCATAGAAGATCTCCCTGGCGCCGTCGAATGTATCGCGAAACGGGAATGTGTCGCCGCTGGAATCGAGGAGGCATCCCGCGTATTCGAAATCGCGGGGGTAAAAACAGTGGTCAAGTCGCGCGACGGAGAGCGCGTTCACGAGGGCGCGGCGCTCCTTGAAGCCTACGGGACGGCCGGACGGTTGCACGCGGCTTACAAGGTCGCCCAGTGTATTTTGGAGTACGCTTCCGGAATAGCGACGCGAACGGCTGTGCTTGTCGAAAGGGCGCGCTCTGCCTTTTCGGACATCGAAGTATGTGTCACCAGAAAACATTTCCCAGGGACGAAGCGGATATCCCTCAAAGCGGCAATCGCGGGAGGCGCTCGCGTGCATCGCCTTGGGTTGTCGGATTCGATACTGGTATTCGACCAGCACAGGGAATTTCTGGGCTCGCGCGGATTGATTCCGATGATATCGAATATGAAAAAAATTTACCCAGAGAAAAAAATAGCCGTCGAGGCGGACACGCCCGAAGAAGCCTTGTCATACGCGAAAGCCGGCGTTGACATAGTGCAGTGTGAACGCTTCAGCCCCGAAGACCTCCAGATCGTCGCGCGCGACGCGAAAAAAATCGCCAGAGGGATCACGATATCCGCCGCAGGCGGCATCAACGCTGACAACGCGGAGATCTTCGCCGCGACCGGGGCCGATATCCTCGTCACATCATGGCCTTACTTCGGGAAACCCGAGGACATAAAGATGAAGTTCTCGCGCGTCCCCGACGGCGAAGCGAACCGAGACTAAGCCTGTTTAAAACCGGGCGTTTTATTTTCGTGTCAGGGCACGTCTTGACAAATATGACTATATATCTATACTTATAGTCATGAGAAAGCAATTCATCGATGAACTGCCGAGTAGTTGGGTAAAGAGAGCCAGGGTGCTTCACGCCCTAGGGGACGAGACGCGTCAGCGCATCCTCCTTTTGTTCGAGCCAGGGGAGGAATTGAGCATCAAGGATATCGCGGATATGTTTCCGTTCAGCCGGACGAATATCGCCCATCACATTGGGGTGTTGGAAAAAGCGGGAATCCTGATCCGGCACAAAAAGGGACGGGACGTTCTGTTGAGGCTGGAGAAGAACGCGATAACGGACGCGCTCGAAAATGTGTTGATCTATGTGAGGACGGAGGCCTGAATTTTGGAAGATACAGTGAAACGCGGGTACGCCGCGTCGTTCAAAACGGTGGAATCGTTGGGCCAAAATGAGCGCGCGTCGATGGCTCGCCTTTATCTCTCGTATTACGATAACGCGGACGAGACGATGTTTTTCCGCGACCTCGACGCGAAAGACGAGGTCGAAATGATTTACTTCGACGGCGATATGGTCGGTTTTTCAGCCCTTATGCTGTATGAAACCGAGTGGCAGGGTAATCCGATACGCGTGGCGTATTCAGGGGACACGATAGTGCGCAGGGAGCACTGGGGACAGCAGGCGCTCATCGCGGCGTGGCTCGGACGTATGGGACAGGCGTGGAAGGAACTCCCGGGCGTGCCGTTTTATTGGTTCCTGCTGGTGAAAGGTCATCGCACCTACAGGTTCTTGCCGTCCCTGGCCTTGGAGTATCATCCCGATCATCGCGTTGAACGCAGCGGTCTCAGGGCGCTCGCCGATAAACTGGCGGGCGATAAGTTCGGGGCAGACTACAATCCGCGCAGCGGCGTCGTGGAATTCGCTGAGTCGCGCGGCAATCTCGGGGATGGTGTGGCGTACCCCACAGAGAGGGAACTCAGAAATCCGTGGGTGAGGTTCTTCTTCGAAAAGAACCCCGGTTATCTGCGCGGCCACGAACTGGTATGCCTATGCCGCATTTCTCCCGACAATATGAAGCCGCGCGCCAGAAGAATTTTCGAGGGGGGTCACCCATGAACGGATGGGAAATTCTGCTGAGGGCCACAGACGCCCTCGAAACAGCCCCGAGTCAAACTCAGCCCTCATGGCTCATGGATTGCCTGCAGCGCGGCGAGGCGACGGAATACGGCATCAAATACGGTTTTCGTGATATTCGCGGCGCGGGCGCGTCGCGGATCGCGGACGAATACCGCGCCGCTGTTCCTATGGTCACATACGAAGATATCTCCGATCTCGTGCGCAAGATGTTCGATGGACGCTCCGACGTCCTATTCCCTGGGCGGCCGGTCGCCTACGAGATGACGGGAGGCAGCGGCGGCGGCGGGAAATTGATTCCATACAGCACCCACAGCCTGGCCGATTTTAGGGCCAATCTGTTACCGTGGCTGGGCGCCCTCATCAGGACATACCGCCTGGGTACCGGCAAAGCGTATATGGCGATAAGCCCCGCGATGCGCGCCTCTGAGTCGTCGCCGCATGGAGCGCCGGTCGGCCTTCCCGACGGAGCTTACATGGGCGGCGACGTCCTGAGCGCTTTCCTCGATATATCCGCTGTTCCGCCTCATGTCGGCGAGCTGACATCCTTCGAGGATTGGCGGACGGTTACTCTGTATTATCTTCTCAGGTCTTTCGACCTCGAACTCATATCGGTATGGAGCCCCACGTTTATGTCGGGGATATTGGGCGGCATCGCGGAGCGCGGTGACGAACTCGCATCCCTGCTTAGAAACGGGGGGGCAGTCGGCGGACTGTGCCTCGATGCCGATAGCGGAGCGCTGTCCCGCCTCTGTTCATACGATGGCAGCAACGCCGATGTTTTATGGCCTGGCCTGAAACTTGTGAGCTGCTGGACGGAAGGCTCTTCCGGGCAATACGCCCTGAAACTGGAGAAATCACTGCCACAGGCTTACATGGCAGGCAAAGGGCTGCTGCTCACCGAGGGGGTTGTGACAGTGCCTGACAGGGCGGGCCGCCCACTGCCGACGCCAAACGGTTTCACCGAGTTTCTCGACGGACATGGCTGCTCGCTGCTGGCGCACGAACTGGCGCCAGGCCGCGTTTACGAAGTCGTGATGACCACGTCTGGCGGGTTGTACCGATACAGGGCCGGAGACGCGGTGAGGTGCGACGGGTTCGTCGGGGACGCCCCGATTTTGCGCTTCGTCGGCAGGTGCGGCGAGGCCTCGGATATGGTGGGCGAAAAACTGACGGACGCGTTTGTGGCAGAATGCATGGAATATGCGAACTGCCGCGGGATACTCGTGCCGGATCGAAACCCTGGGCATGGCGTGCCAGGATATCTGTTGCTCGCGGAGAATGACGTATCTGGCCTCGTCGCAAAATTTGAAACGTCGCTCTGCCGCAACCCGCAGTACGCTTACGCGCTGAAACTGTGTCAGCTGAGGCCGGTCGAGGCCGTGCAGATCGACGATCTGACCGAACGCTGCGTCCAATTTTTCGTCTCGAAGGGCATGAGGCGGGGCGACGTGAAAATCCCCACGCTCTGCGTGGATTCGAATTTTTTGAAGGAGGCGGTGGGCCTGTGAAAATAGCGCTGATATCCCCCAAGGGCCCGTTGTATCGTCACCGAGGCGGCATCTTCGGCAAGTCGCTCCGCTATCAGCCGCTGACTCTGCCGACGCTGGCCGCCCTTGTCCCCGATGAACTCGGCGCCGAGACAGAGATATACGACGAAGGGGCAGAAGAGATCCCCGGCGATCTCCGCGCTGATATCGTCGGCATGACCGTCATAACAGGCAACGCGCCAAGGGCCTACGCACTGTCGGACGAGATGAGGGCGAGGGGGATGGCCGTCGTCCTGGGAGGCCCGCACGTCACGCTGTTGCCGGAGGAAGCCGCGCGGCACGCTGACGCGGTTTGCGTCGGCTATGCGGAGGACGCCTGGCCGGAACTGCTGCGCGACTACGCGTCTGGCAAGATGCGGCGTCTGTACCGGCAGGCGGACGACTTCACGCTGGAGCGCGCCCTGCCGCGTCCGAGACGGGAGCTGATGCAGCCAAAGCGGTATCTCACGCAAGCTGTCTTTGAGGCCGGCCGCTCGTGCGTTCATGACTGCGAATTCTGCACTGCGCCGGCCGCGTGGGGCTCGAGGTTTTACAAAAAGGATATCCGTCAGATCATTGACGATATGAGACGCGTCGGACAGAGGCGGGTAATATTCATCGACCTCAACCTCATATCGGACATCCGTTACGCGACGGAATTATTCACGGCGATGATCCCGCTCAATGTCGAGTGGTTCGGGCTTTCCACGGTGCTCATAGCCCACGAGCCGGAACTAATGGAGCTGATGGCCCGGAGCGGGTGCAAGGGATTGCTGCTCGGTTTCGAGACGCTTGCCCGCGACAGCCTGGGCGATATGAGCAAGGACTTCAACTCGTCGGTCGACTACGCAAAACTCGTGCGAGACCTGCATTCCCTCGGGATATCGATACAGGGCTGTTTCGTGTTCGGGTCCGACCACGACACCGCCGATGTGTTCGACAGGACTGTCAAATACGCGATAGACCTGGGAATCGACCTGCCGCGGTTTTCCATAATGACCCCGTTCCCCGGCACGGCTGTCTACAGGCGATTGGAGGCGGAGGGGCGCATTCTCACCAGGAACTGGGAACTGTACGACGGGCAGCATGTGGTCTTTCGGCCTCTCAACATGACGGCGCATGAGCTGGCCTCCCTGCATGAGAAAGCCTGGAGGCAGGTTTACAGCATAAAGGGCATGGCCCGCAGGCTGCGGAACGCCGGAAATTTTTCGGCGCTGAAACTGAGCGTGAACATGGGCTATCGTTTTTACGCCCAGAACCTTCACAGGTATTACACCTGCGATATTCCCATCTGAGAGGAAGGGTCGGTTACATGGCATCTAAATTCAGGTTGGCGCTGGTGCATCCGGCGATCGGCCACAGAGGAAATTCGTACATAAGGGCGTGGCAGATGGAGAGTTTGCCGACGGCTACACTGGCCGGCCTCACACCCCCAGACGTCGAAATCAGATTCTTCGACGACAGGATGGAGCCGGTCGACTACGACGCGCCGTGCGACGCGGCGGCAATCAGCGTCGAGACCTACACCGCGCGGAGAGCGTACGGCATAGCCGCTGAATATCGCAGACGCGGCGTCCCGGTCATAATGGGCGGCTTCCACGCAACGCTCATGCCAGACGAGACAGCGCTCCACGCTGATTCGGTCATAATGGGCGAGGCCGAGGAGATTTGGCCGGAAGCGTTGGACGACCTGAGGAGCGGGACGCTGAAAAAACGATACAGGGCGCATCGTCAGCCGCCCCTCGACAAAATCAGGGTCGACCGCTCCGTATTCGGCCGCAGGGACTATCTTCCAGTCGCGCTGATAGAGACGGGGAGAGGCTGTCGGCACTCATGCGAGTTCTGCGCGATAGGCGCCTTTTTTTCTTCGACCAGGCGCACCCGTCCCGTGGAGGCAGTCGTGCGCGAGATATTGTCTCTAAAGGACAGGGTTAAGCTGTTCTTCTTCGTGGACGACAACTTCGCGGCCGAGCCCGAGGCGGCCAGGGAGCTGATGGCAGCCATGAAAGGGCTCGGCATACGCTGGGTCACTCAGATGAGCCTGCCTGCGGCTCTGGATGATGATTTCACCGCGCTGATGAGATCGAGCGGCTGTCTTGGCGTGCTGGTCGGAGTGGAGAGCCTGGACGAAGATAACCTCAGGGCCATGAACAAGGGCTTCAATTCGAGCGCCCGCGCCCTCGCGCTTCAAAATCTGAGACGAAGCGGGTTGTCCGTCTACGGGGCATTTTTATTCGGCTACGATAACGACGTGTCGGATACGTTCGACGAGGCGGTGGACTTCGCCATAGAAAATGAGTTTTATATCGCGGCATTCAACCACCTGACCCCATTCCCTGGCACCGCGCTCTACAATAGGCTCGCGTCCGAAGGGCGCCTCAAATACGAGGCGTGGTGGCTTGACGAGCGTTACAGGTACTTCGACCTGCCGTTTTTCCCGAAACGCCTGTCGCCCGAGGATGTCTCGCGCCTCTGCGTAGCGTCGCGAAACAGGTTTTACTCATGGAAGAGTATCCTGAAACGCGCAGGGGCGGTCAATCTGAATGCCGCATATAAATTGAAGAGCTACATCCCGATCAATCTCATGCACAAATGGGATATCAGCCTACGGAACGGACATCCGCTTGGAAACTGACTTCCTTGCGGATAAAGCCGGCTTCATCAGGCGCGGCATACTGTACGGGAGGGCTGCTCCAGGGGATGATGGCGACATGAGGGCGGCGCTTCGGGAAACTCCCATGGAATCCTGGATAAGCACCTCCATGGAGCGGGAGCCGTCGTTTTTCGGGCCGGACGGCAAGCCTGGAAAATCGGTCCCGATGACGGCAAGGACGGCGGAGCTTCCGCACGAACTGGCCGGTCTGTATGGCTGTAGCTCGATGCGGATTCATATCAACGGCGCGGCCGCCGCGGCCTGTTATCTGGAAGGGTTGCGGCTGCGAAAAAAATTTCGGGGCCGCGTCGATATCTTGAAGGGCGGGTTCGAATCGATACCGCTGCTGGCACCGGAGGTGAAAGAGGCCTCTATGGTCTTCACGAGCGTAGCGAGTGACAACCGGCCGGCGCGTCGTATCCTGGAGGCCGGAGTGAGGGGTATGCCGAGGTATTCGCTGCTGGGTGAGCTGGAGACGTTTGCGATAGGGACGGGGGCCGCGCGCAATTACGGCCTGCTTGAGGCGGCGTCATCCGTGGACGCGAGGGAACTGGCTGAATTTCACAACTCTTCGAGAATCCGCGTACAGCTTTCCCCCGTCCTGGACGAAAGTTGGCTGAGAGGCGAGTCCGCGGTAGGCCAGCCGATCAGAAATTTTCTGGTTCATCGCGAAAACGGCCGCATCAAAGCCTGTGTCATGGTGTGGGATCAAAGGCATCACAGGCAGGTAGTCGTCCGCGGGTATCGGCAGCCCATAGCCTTTACGCGCCCGGCGTATAACCTGTGGGCGCTCGCGTCGGGGCGCCCCGTCCTGCCTCCGGCAGGCAGCCGGTTGGAACAGGTATTCCTCGCTTTCATCGCTCTGGACGAATCGGTCGACGACGCGGAATTTCTAGTTTCGCTGATAAAAGAGGCGCTGGTGAGGGCGAAATCTATGAGGGCCTGCGTCGCCCTGTTCGGGATATCCCCGAAATCCGTCCATCGCCGCGCGTTGAAACACAAGTTGAATCCCTGGGTCTACCGCACGAGGATAGAGGCTGTAGAGCTGGCTGCCTGCCGCAAGCCGCCCGAGATCGAAGGCGTCATGCAGCCGGAGATAGCCCTGCTGTGAGCTGGCTGCTGTCTAATTTTATTTCTAAGGAATCGCTGATTAAATGTTCTTTGCGCCGGAAGGGTTATAATCGTTTTATTCTTCCCGGTCATGGCCCGGATAACCTGGAGGCTCGTATTATGGCGACGCAAAGCGATACAAAAATGATACACAAGACTTTTGAGGACCCGACAAAACCAGTTATGACGTTCCGGCCCGCAATGCCGCGCGCCTCCGACAACGCGGTTGGCTAGCCCGACATGGCGCCGCGCAAGAACATCCGCTGGTTCCCTCCGCGCATACTCCCCCGCCTCAAAGAGGCGGCTTCTTCGGGTACTGTCATAATCTCCGCCCTCGCCGGGTTCGGCAAGACGACAGCCGGGGAATATATCTGGGAAGAACTTTTGCCGAAACGCGCGCAAAAATTCTGGCACACATGTCTCGATGGGTCCCCGCCATCGGAATGGAAGCGGTTTTGCGAGACGGTGAGC
>JAIRNC010000006.1 GCA_031258255.1 Synergistaceae bacterium | reverse complement strand
GTTTTTTGCGTCTTTCTTTCATTTCAACGCCATGAATGCCACTGTCAAGCCTCGCCATCGCGCCCATGTCAGAGTAAATTCCCTTGATTTTTCTGGATAAATTCCATCACCATCCTATGATGGAATTTACTTTGGGAATTTACCACAAATTTTTGATCTCCTCCTGGTATTTCTTCATCTCGTCTGCGACCAGCTTTGTGTAGCTTTTGTACTTATCCTCCGTGCCGTGCAAAACGCTCATGTCGTACCCACTGAGGTCTCCGGAATCCGTCTTTTGCTGGGCTAGCGTCATGTTGTGATCCCATTTTTTTATTATGTCCTTATCCTGGGCTGCAATATTTTGAAACTTAGCCAGCGATAACAAGCTGAATTTTTGCTCCTCTAGCTGGACAAGGTTATCTTTCATCTTATAGTATATTATCATCAGGTAGTGAGCGTTTATCAGGTCTTCCTTAAAAAATGGCAGCTCGTTGATGGGTATGACACTCCGATCCTTGTGAGAGCGCAAAAAATCCCTGTAGTCGTAAACGAGGTTCGCCGCCCAGACCACCCCGTCCATAAAGTCGCTCTTGTTGAACATCAGCCCGATGTAGCCCTCGCTGCGTATTTTATCTACTATACGTTTGTTCTTGGGCATGACGCCGGCGAATTCACGTACCTCTCGCTCCTCGCGCTTTGGCCTCATCTGATCCCCCCCTATGCGTGGACGTCGTTGAACCAGAAACACTATACTACAATATGTCGTTTTTTAAAACAGCGTCCGTTACATCCCTTAACGCCTGTTCTCGCAAGAGGCCAGGCGGTTTTAACCTCCCTCAGCCGTGGTCGTGGGGTTTATGGACCAGGGGGCGTAGAAAACGGCGAAGCCCGCTGGTATCCGCTTCAGTTTGTAGCCGGCCATCCCTTCGGCTATGGCCCGCTGCTGCTCTTTAATGTCGCTGATGGGTATCGCCCGGTGCGCGTCCGTCCATATCGATTCCTCGGCACCGAAGCGCTTCAGCATAGTGTAGCGCAGATATCCGCCGTAATGGAGGTCGAGGCCGACTATGTGGAAGTTGCAGAGGAGGACGTTCTTGAGGCTGAATATGTTCGTGGGGGCCACGGTGGTGGCGATGACGCTGAATTTCTCCGCCACTATGCTCTCCATCTCGTAGCCCGACAGGAACTGGATGTTGTTCCCCCTGTACTCCTTGTCCACGACGCAGTGATCCGTGACGGCTGTCTTCATCTGTGGGTCTGGCAGAAGCCCCATCTTCACGAGCGACTCGTTCACCCATTCGCCGTCAGTTTGGACTGCCCTCATCGAGATCAGCCTGTCCTCATGCCAGACGCCTATCGAAACGCCCTTTCCGCCAAGGAGCATCGCTAGTTCCTCATGGCTGGTGGGGACAAACACCTCTGGCCCCAAGTCCATGGAGACTTTTTTATGGAGCCTGATGGCCTCGTCAAAATCAGAGATCGACATGAGCGAGAGCCTACAGGGTATTATCCGCATCTGCCCGTCGTGAGCGTGGCGGTAGATGTAAATCGGTTTCCCTCCGTGATAGTCCTTCATGACAGCCCCCCATTCGCCCTGATCGGTATTACTGCGGGCCGTTTTGCCGCAGGAGTGCCCTCGCGTGGCCCAGCGCCTCAGAGGATTCAGAGCCTGAAAGCATCCTCGCTATCTCGCGCGCCCTCTCCTCGCCTGAGATCTCGAAGACCTCAGTCTCGTCCCCTGTCCTCCTGACGACGAAGTGCTGTGAGGCCATAGCGGCGATAGCGGCCTCGTGGGTTATGAGTATGACCCTGCACCCCTTGGAGAGCTCTCTCAGCTTCTCGCCGGCCAGCAGCGCCGTCCGGCCGCCGAGGCCCGCCTCTACCTCGTCGAACACGAGGGCGCCTGGCAGATGGCCGTTGCTGCCGTTGTCCTGCGATGCGAGCGATGCCTGTATGGCTATCAGAATGCGGCTCAGTTCGCCGCCGGAGGCCACCTTGCTGACGGGGCCGGCCGACGCGCCGTCCCACGCCAGCGTAAAGACGGCGCTCTCCGCGCCTGATGCGCGCACCTTGTCGTGTCGGACTATCTCCACGGAGAAGCGCGAGCCGTCCATCGCAAGGTCGGCGAGGTGACGGTTGACCTTTGCCTCGAAATCGGCTGCGGCCCGCTCGCGGAGGGTTCGCAGCTTGCGGGCAAGCGCCCCGGCCTCCGCCCTAGTCTGGGCGGCTGCGGCCTGCTTTTCCTCCAGAGAGGAGCGGCTCTCTCCCAGCCACTTCATCGTCTGCTCCACATGGCTCACATACGCTAAAAGGTCGTCTGCGGAACGGATTCCCGTCTCCCGCTTCACCTTGCGGAGCGCGCCTACCTTCGCCTCTATCCGATCGAGCCGCGCCTCCAGCTCGTCTCGCGCGGTCATGCCCAATTCTGACTTGGCTGAGGCGAACAGCTCCTGCAAGCACGAGAGGGCCTCTTCGCCCAGCTCTGCCCACCTGGCCCGCGAGGACTCGGGCGAAATGGCGTAAAGGTCCCTCAGCAGCGAGGACACTTGGTCTGTGAGCCCCTCGCCGTCCAATCCGCCCTCGATCCTTTCCAGCATCTCGCTGTACCGGCCAGCCTCCTCGATCTGTTTTTCGGCTGAGGCGAGTTCCGCGTCCCACTCTGCCTCGCAGCCTTGGTAGAGCGACAGAGACTTTATGACGCGCACACGTTGCGGGGCGTCCTCCATCTCCGCCTCCAGCATACGTCGCCGCTTTTTTATATCCAGGATCTCCTTCTCGGCGGACAGCATCCTGGGGAACAGTTCCGCGAGACGTTCCCTCGTGCCGATGAGTAGAGGCCCGCCGCAGGAGTCCACGAGCGCGAGCTGGCGGGCCGGGTCCAGCAGGTTGAGCTGGGCGAATTGGCTCTGTATCTCTATCAGCCGCTCCGATTTTTCCAAAAGCTGCGCCACGGTGGCGGGTTCGCCGTGTATGAGGCACTTGCCCTTCCCCAGGCGAGATATGAAGCGCTTCGTGATCAGCCTCTCCCCGCTTACGTCCACGTCCCACACAGCCTCCACGGAGGCTTCGTCGAATCCGGCGTGTATGGCCGCTGTCTGGGCCCGCCGCCCTGACACGAACTCGAAGGCCCGCACGAGGCTGCTCTTGCCAGCGCCGCTCTCGCCGGTGATGACGATAAAATCCCCGCTGAAGGAGAGTCCAGCTGACTTTATGCCCCCGACGCCTCGGACGTAGAGTTCATCTATCATGTCATTCGATCCCCGCGTCGCTCTCGCCGTCCGCCCTCCAGTGCAATTTTCTGGCGATGGTTTCGAAGTACGACGATCCGTCGAGGGAGATCACGCGGATACCCCTCTCGTCCATGGAGAGCCTGACCAGATCGCCCTTGAGGATCTCTACGTTCACGATCCCATCCCCCGAGAGGGTCATCCGCTCGCTGTCGCCTTCGAGGCGTATCTCCACCGTTTCGTCGCTCCCTAGGATAAAGGGCCTGTGGTAAAGGGAGTGGGGGCATATAGGGGTCAGTATCACGCACTTCACGTCCGGGTGTACCAGCGGGCCGCCGGCGGAGAGGGAGTAAGCGGTGGAGCCTGTCGGCGTCGACACTATCACGCCATCGGCCAGGAACCTGTAAAGCACCTCGTTTTTGACCGTGACCAGGAGGCCGATCGGGCGGGAGATCGGCCCTTTGGACAGAGTGAACTCGTTCAGCGCGTAAAATCCCTCCGCCTTCCCCGCGACGCCTCGCAAAAGCTCGCATTTGATCATGGCCCTTGTGTACAGGCCGTAATCGCCGGAGAGTATCCGCCTCACGTCTGGCGCGGCGTCCTCTGGTCTGCCGGAAGCGAGGAAGCCGAGCCTTCCCGCGTTTATGCCGTACAGAGGGACGCCGTATTCGCGCAGTACGTCAGATGCCCTCATGAACGTGCCGTCCCCTCCGATGGACACGGCGAACTCCATCGCGGGAAGGAGATCCAGGACATCGCCCCCCGAGCGGGCGTCCTCAGACTCGAAGCTGAAAAACCGGACATTCTCGCAGCCGTAGTCCTCAGACTCGATCTGGCGTGCCACTGCGGCTGAACTGTCCCTGTCGCGTTTGTAAAAAAGGCCGACAACTCTCTCCGTCATAAGATCACCTTTATGATTAAAGATAGATTTGCTTTATCCATCCCTGCCGGGCGTTCAGCGGGCAGGAACCTCGCCGTGCGCCTCGCGCACGAGAGAGCCGATCAGCTCCGTGTCGAACGCTGGCGCATGATCAGGGCATACGCCCAGCAGGAAGAGGAACTCTATGTTGCCCTCCGGCCCCCGGATCGGCGAATACGTCACCCCCAAGAGCGACAGGCTGAGGCTGTCGCGGGAGAAGAGCGCCAGATCGCGCAGGATCTGCTCGTGCAGCGCAGGGTCCCTGACCACGCCCTTGCCTACATTCTGTCTGCCCGCCTCGAACTGGGGCTTTACGAGCGCGATAATCCTGCCATCAGGCGCAAGAAGGCCCTTGAGGTTCGGCAAAAGCAGACGGAGCGAGATGAAAGAGGCGTCTACCGTCACGAGATCCGCGTCCCAGCCGATGTCGTCCCTTGTCAGGTAACGCGCGTTCGTGCGTTCGAGAGGACGCACTTTCGGGTCGGCCCGCAGTATCCACGCGAGCTGCCCGTATCCGACATCGACGGCTGCGACCTTCGAGGCGCCCCTCGATAACAGGACCTGCGTGAAGCCGCCGGTGGACGCGCCTACGTCGACGCAAGCCTTCCCTGACGGGTCGATGCCCCATTCATCCAGCCCCTTGATCAGCTTGTGAGCTCCGCGGCTTACCCACTCCGACGCGCCGCAGGGCACAGTGACGCGCAAGGGGGCGTCCTCAGGGAAAGTAGCCGCCGCTTTGTTGCGGACGATGCCACAGACCTCGACGGCGCCGTCCTCTATCATCTCCCTGGCGGCCTCCCTCGATTTGGCGAACCCCCTGTCCGTGAGGATCTTATCGAGGCGTTTCAGACGCTGTTTTTTCAGGATTTTCTGTCCGCTAGTGATTTTGCCAGGTCGATCAGGAGATCGCCCTCCGGAAACAGTTCCTCGATAGCCCGGCACGCTTCTTCCGAGGCCTCGGCGGCTAGCTTCTGCGCCTCGTCCAGGCCGTAGGCGGAGACGAACGTGTTCTTGCCCTGCGCCTCGTCCTTGTGTGGCGTCTTCCCCAGCTCGTCCCTCGTCCGCGTCACGTCCAGTATGTCGTCTACAATCTGAAAGGCAAGCCCCAGGTGCGTGCCGTAGTCGTAATAGCACCTGAGATCCGTGTCGGATATGTCGCCCAGCAGTGCGCCAGTGACTACAGAAGCCCGTATGAGCGCGCCCGTTTTTGCGCTTGCCACGCTGAATGCGAAGTCACCTCCGGCGCGGCGGCTCTCGCCGTCGGTGTCCAGGACCTGCCCCCCGCACATGCCGGAGGGGCCGGACGCTTCAGCCAGGATCGCCACGGCCTTCGATGTCTTTTCGAACGAGACGCCGGCCCGGGGCAGATGCGTGAGCGCGTGGCTGAACGCCCATAAGAGGAGCGCGTCCCCGGCGATGAGCGCCAGCGCCTCGCCGAAAGCGCGGTGGTTCGTGGGTTTCCCGCGCCTCAGATCGTCGTCGTCCATGCAGGGCATGTCGTCGTGGATCAACGACGCGGTATGGATGAACTCTATGGCCGCAGCCAGGGGGAGCGCCTTCTGCGGCCCGACACCGCCGCGCTCCGCCGCCGCGAGGCAGAGGATGGGGCGGAGCCTCTTCCCGCCGGCCTGGAGCGAATAGGCCATGGACTCCCACAGGCGCGACGGCACGCCGTCATCCCTCGTGCCCAGGAGATTCCCGAGGTAATCCTCGAACAGCTGGAAATAATGCCCGCTCAATGTCGCGAGCGCGTCTTCACTCTCTGGCATCCGCAAGGTCACCCGCTTCCACGTCCTCTGTGAGGGCAGTCACTTTGCGCTTCGCGCCGTCCAGGTATTCCCTGCATGACCTTATAAGCCCGACGCCCTCCTCGAAGAGCGCAAGGGCGTCCTCTATGCGGGGCGTCTCGGACTCGAATTCCTCTATGATCGTCTGTAATTTGTCCATGTCATCGCTGAATCCCATAGCGAAGCTCACCTCACTGTGGGCCTAAGTATAGCAGAAACGTCCCCTGACTTCCAGGAAGGCTGGCTTATCGCAGATTCTGGGCTTTCTCGCTTTTTATGGCCGAGCTATGGCCGATATAGGTCAGGAAGGCGGAGCGTGTGGCGCGGGGAGTCAAAATAAAACAGCACTGAAAGCAGATTTACAGAATCGCCTCCTGCGTGTATTATTGATCCACTAGAAGCGTGTCCAGAAAATTTTCCTCGGGGGTTATCGATGTCGTATCGCGACCTTGACGCCGGCAAAGTGATAGAGTACATCCGTGAGCGCGGTATTTTTTGGGGTCGCGGCGAGGGTCTGGACGTCCGGGAGATAGGGCGCAACGAGACGGACGGGGACGGCTACGTGAACCATCTGTACCGCGTCTGGGACGCGTCTGGCCGTTCCGTCATTGTGAAACAGGCGAAGCCGTACCTCAAGGTATTCGGGGAGGGCGTATTCCCCCTGTCAGTCGAGCGAAGCGCCGCCGAGACGGACATTGTAAAAATCCGCAGCGCCATAGTCCCTCAGTACGTCCCGAAGCTCCTCCACGTGGATAACGAGAACAACCTCTTCATATCCGAGGACTGCGGCAAGCTGGGAATAATGCGCTTCGGGCTCTCGCGCGGGCGCAGATACCCGTTCTTTGCGAAGATGATGGGGGAGTTCATCGCGAAGTGCAACTTTTACACGTCAGAGCTGTACCTCGACCAGGGGCTTCACAAGGAACTCGGTTGTCACTTCACCAGCCCGCAGATGAGCTTGATCATGGAGACGATCCTCTTTTTGAGGAAGTCGCTGATAGAGGGCGTGGATTTCGAGACAGAGGCGCCGGATCCGGTACACAAAGAGATCTCGGACGTTTTCTGGGGCAGGCACGAGGTAGCGGCGGAGCTTTTGAGGCTGCGGGACGTCTATATGAAAAAACAGGAGTGCCTGGTCCACGGCGATCTGCACACGTCCAACACGATGATCGGCGACGATGAGATGAAGGTCATAGACATGGAGTACACGCACATGGGGCCGTTCTCGTCTGACTCCGGCTATCTGTTAGGCAATCTCGTTTACACATACGACACATGGTTCTACCACGAGGAGTGGACGGAGAGGGAGCGCGCGCGTTACCGGGAGGAGATACTCGGGTACATAAGCGGCACTATGAAGGAGTACGCCAGTGTCTTCGCCGAATGCTGGGAGCATGACGCGAAGGGCATCTTCCGCCCGTACCCGGAATACCTGGACGGCCTGTTGCTCGATTACGTGCGGGAGGTCTGCGGGTTCATGGGTTCTCAGATTTGCTCACGGGTAGGCGCTTACGCCGAGACGTTCGATTTCGACGTCCTCCCGGATCCTGACCTGCGCAACAGTGCGCGCGCAATGGCGATGGCCACCGCGTACAATCTGATCATGAGACGAAACGACGTCTCGTCCCCAGACGACATAACGGACATAATACGCGGCACGGCAGCCGAGTTCCTGGAGAAAAGCGGCGGGCCGCGCTAGGGGAGCGCGTCACGTCCTGTATTGTGCCTGTCACGAAGAATCTTGCCGACGAACGGATGGCGTAGATTCACGGGATATCGGAAATCTCAGCCGGCGTGTTGCGTTTGGGATTCTTCGGGAACCAGCCTTTTTCGACCCGTTTTGTCTGCTCTTTCAGTTCCAAAATTGACCAGAGACAGGTACATCCCAAAACCCCGAGGGAGGAGGAGAGGATCGTCTGGCTGACAAAACAGGATACCGCAAGGGCAGCAGTCCCGGCCAGCAAAAACAGAGGCCATATCTTTTCCGTGAAATGATATTCTGCCTTGATGATTATGGGATGGAAAATCCCTATGATCGCAAACGCGATGACACCGATAATCAGCCCATCAAACCTCATTATTCCCACTCCGTTTTGATGTCGCCGCCCCCGCTCCGCAAGACGGGCAATGACTAACCCTGCAGCTTGCCCAGGGCATCCTTTACGTCCTGGATGGAGCGCATGTCGAAGATCCGTTCGACTGCCGGGGCGATCTTGGCCCTGTCGATGCGCCCGATCAGGCTCTTGATCTTGCCAGCCTGTGACGGGGCGACGCTCAACTCCGTCACGCCCAATGCGACCCAGACGGGGAGCAGCAGCTCGTCTGAGGCCACCTCCCCGCAGATGCCCCAGGGGATGCCGGCCCCGGCGGCATTCTCCGCCACCATGCGGATCGCGCGCAGCACGGACAGGTTGCAGCTGTCGTAGAGATACTGGACGCGCTCGTTCATCCTGTCCGTAGCGGTGACGTATTGGATCAGGTCGTTCGAGCCGATGCTGAAAAAGTCGGCCTCCCGAGCGAGCTGGTCCGACAATAGCGCCGCCGCCGGCGTCTCGATCATGATGCCGACCGGTATGTTTTCGTCAAACGGCAGACCGCGGCCGCGCAACGACTCTTTGGCCAGCTCGACGCACTCCCTGGCTTTCCGCAGCTCCTCGGCCGTCACGATCATGGGGAACATGACCTTGACGCAACCATGGGAGGACGCCCGCAGCATGGCCCTGAGCTGCGTCTGAAAGACCTCCGGGCGGTCCAGGCAGAGACGTATCGCGCGGTAACCAAGAAAGGGGTTGTCCTCCTTCGGTATGCCCATGTACGCGAGCTGCTTGTCCCCGCCGATGTCCAGCGTACGGATGATGACCTCCTTGCCGGAAGCGCGGCTCGCTATATCGCGGTAGACTTCGTACTGCGCGTCCTCGTCCGGGTAGTCCTCTCTGCCCATGTACACGAACTCCGTGCGAAGGAGCCCGATGCCGTCGCACTTTTCAGCGTCGAACGCCTTTATGCTGTCGGCGTCCCCGGTATTCACAAGGACGTCGATATGGAACCCGTCGATGGTTTGGGCTGGTTTGCCTGCGGAGAGGGCGTACTCGACAGCCAGTTTTTTCTCCCTCTCGTGTTTTTCCTCGAACGCACTGAGCGTCGCCTCGTCCGGGTCGACCATCACGGTTCCCTCATAAGCGTCCACTATGAGCCGCTCACCGCCTGCGATCTCGCCCATGAGACCCTCTGCCCCGACGATGGCCGGGATGCCGAGCGCTTTTGCCAGGATGACAGTATGCGACGTCATGCCGCCCCTCTCGGTGACGAAACCCCTTATCCTCGCCTTGTCCATCTTGACTGTCTCCGCCGGCGTGAGATCCCGCGCCACGACTATCACGTCGCTCACGCTGCCGGCCTCGACCGCGAAATCGCCGCCCGCGCCGGACAGGCAGGCGATGACCTCGCCGCAGACGTTCTCGATGTCCGTTCCCCTCTCCTTGAGGTATGGGTCGTCCATTTCCTCGAACAGGGCGACGACGCCCCGGCACTCCTCGTAGATGGCGTATTCTATGTTGACGGACTCGGACTTCGAGCGGGAGAGGGCCTTCTGGAAGAACGCGTCGTCATCCAGGATCATCCTGTACGCGCCGAATATCTCGGCCTCAGACGGGCCGATATCGTGCGCCGCCCGCTCCTCGAGCTCTGTGAAACGGGCTCGGCAGACGCTCCGCGCCTTGCGGAAGCGTTCTTCCTCGGCCGCGTGGTCGCGCGTCTCGTATCTTTCCGGCACGGTGGGGGAGTCCCGCTTCACCACAGCCGTCCCGGACGCGTAACCCTTTGAGCCGCTTATGCCATTAAGGGTTTTCATCGGGCGTCACTCCGTGAGTCCGTTTATGAAGCTCACTATCTGACCTCCAGCTTCGTCCTCGTCAGCCCCTGAGGCGGTGACCTGTATGTCAGACCCCTGTTTTACCCCTGCCGACAGGACGCTGATGATGCTCTTCGGGTCAAAGTCGTTCCCGGAAGCGTCCGTTATCCGGAGGTCGCTCGAGAATTTCTTGCACAGCGCCACGAGATGGGCGGCTGGGCGTGCGTGCAACCCGGTAGGGTTTTTAATCGTAGCGTTGGCCGTGAACATGCGTAAATCCCCCCTCTTTTTAAAGTATTATTATAGTCTTATATAAGATCAGCCGCAAGCGACACGAGCCGAAGGGGGCTGACGCAGCCCGCTTTACCGATCTAAAGAATCAAGGGAGCGGGCGAAGACGCCGTTGCGGCCAAAGGTTATTTTAATCAGCGGTTCCCTAAGTCCAGCCAGACCTCGCTGCCGTAAGCGCGTCTTGCGCCTGTGGGAAGATATGCCTTCCAGAGCCTGTCGCCGCTCTTGAGCGAGTAGTGCAGCTCCCTCCCCTGGTACTGGACGGACTCCACCACTGCCGGAACCCCCCGCACGTCGTCAGAGAAGCGGAACTGCTCGGGGCGCACCGGGAACATGCCGGCTTCCCGCCAGAAAGGCGCGACATCGGCCCCACTCCACCGGACGTCGCCGCCTGACCCGGCGGGACGGAAGGCATCCCCCTCCCACGCTCCGGGGACGAGGTTGGCCTTTGACACGAACCGCGCGACGAACGCTGAGACGGGGCGCGTGTAAACGTCCTCCGGCGTCCCCGTCTGCTCGACGCAACCCTCGTTCATGACGATGATCCTGTCTGCCATCGCCATGGCCTCCTCCTGGTCGTGGGTCACGTAGACGACGGTGTTCTCGTGGGCCCTGTGGGACGACATGATCTCGCGCCTCATCTCGACGCGGAGGTCGGCGTCCAGGCTGGATAACGGCTCATCCATCAGCAGCACCCCCGTGTTCCCGGCCACGGCCCGCGCGAGCGCGACGCGCTGACGCTGTCCGCCGGAGAGCTGCGCCGGGTATCTCGACTGGAATGCCTCCAGGCCTACCGATTCCAGGATCCTCAGCGCCTCCTTGGCCGGCGAGCCGCCCTTTTCACGCGTGTGGCTGTGCTTTAGCGCGAACGTGACGTGATCCAAGACGGTCATGTGAGGCCAGAGGGCAAAGGACTGGAATACCATGCCTATGCCGCGCCTCTCCGGGGGCGTTATATTTTCAGGGGAGGAGACGGGCTTGCCGTCGAAGAGTATCCGCCCTGCCGAAGGCGAGTCAAAGCCGGCTATGAGCCGGAGCAGCGTCGTCTTCCCGCACCCCGACGGCCCCAGTATCGCCGTGAACGTGCCGGGCGGGCATTGAACGGAGACCGATTTCAGGGCGTCGAACGCCCCGAAGCTCTTCCTTATGTTTTCGACCGTGATTTCAGTGCTCATCGGACGCTTCCCGCCTATCCATCAAAGTTTTCTCCGTTTCGTCCCCATCAGGTGCAAAGCGACGTTGGGCAGGGAGAAGAGGGCCATCGCCGCCAGGACCATCGACGAAAAGGCGCATGAGACAGTGACGTTGCCGGACTGCTCGAAGTTCAGCACGACAGCGCCTATGGTCTCGGAACCGAGAGCCCCCAATATCGACGAGACGGTCAGCTCCGTGAACGCGTGGGTCGTGGTCATGAAAAAACCAGAGACGATCCCTGACGCTAAGAGCGGCGCAAGGATCCTTGCCCACCGCGTCGGCGCGCGCGCGCCGCAGACGCTGGCGGCTTCCTCCACTGACTGATCCACCTGCATCATCGCGCTTGTGACGGCCCTGAACTGCAACAGCGTGAAGCGGATGACGTAAGCGCCGCCTAAGAGCCAGACCGTGCCGTAGATCCCAGGCCTCCAGCCAGGCAGCGGCTCTATCCACGATATGATCATGGATAGGGCGAACACGCCGCCCGGCAGCACGTAAGGCAGGGAAAAGGCCGCCTCCATAAACCTGTAGCGCCAACCACCGACACGAACCCTGCCGTAAGCGACCGCGCCCCCGATCACGCAGGAGGCGGCGCCGGTCGAAAGGGCGAGCAGGAAGCTGTTTTTGAGCGCGCCCAGCGCCTTTCTGTTCCGTAGTAGGAAAGCGAAGTTGTCCAGCGTGACGTTGCCCATGGCAAGCTTGACGCCGTAAGCCTTGAGCAGCGACGTGCATAGCATCGCGCCTAGGGGCAGCAGTGACGTGACGATGATGAAAAACCAGGCCGAGACCTCGACCGGGAGACGGGCGCGGCCCAAAAAGCAGCGCGGCAGCCTGTCCTCCGCCACGCTCTCCGTGACGTGGCCGCTCCTGCCAAGGAGCCATATCGCGCCGCAACAGAAAAGGGCCAGAAAGCTCAGTATGGCCGACAGGCAAGACGCCCGCGAGAACGCCATCGGGCCGAAGCCGGCGATCTCCTGGTAGATCAGCGTGCTGAGCACGTTTATGCCCTTGTCTGACCCCAAAAACGCCGGGATCCCAAAGTTGTCGAGGCCGGCTAAGACGACTATCATGCTGCCGCCCACGAACCCTGGCAGTACGAGTGGGAGAGTGACGTGGAGGAATGCGCCGAGCCTTGAGCAGCCGGCGGCGCGCGCCGCCCACTCCAAGTCGCGCGGGATCTTCCGAAGGGCGCCCAGGCAGAGCAGATAGCCCAACGGGGCGTGGCAGATCGCCATCACGAAGACGATCCCCCAGTAACTGCGGGCGGACGGGACGGCCATGCCCAGCGCCTCCGAAAGCATGCCGCTCGCCCCAGTCATCCGGCTCCAGGCCAGGGAAGTGATGTACGACGGTATCATGAAGGGCAGCATGAAGAAGATCTCGAGGGCGAACTTGCCGCGCAGGTCGGTGTAGGCTATGAGCCACGCCTCAAGGAGCCCTATGAACATGGCGATTATCGTGGAAAGCATCGTTATGCTGACCGTGTTGACGATCCCTGCCCTGACGCTCCTTGACGCCAGCAGGTCCCCGTACTCGCCAAGCGACAGGGTGCCGCCCGACCACACGCTCAACAGGAACATCCTGGCTATAGGTATCAGGAAAAAAAACGCGACCAGGCCGCAGAAAAACAGGCTGCCAAATGAAGCCCGCCTCGTATGGCCGAGTCGCGTCGTGTGCGTCAGGATGTTCAAATTTTTGAGTCTTCTCCCGTTTCGCCTGTCGCTTTTTTGCTATAAATTTGCCGGGCTTACTGGAAGATTTCGGCGAACTTCTTCTTGTCCGCCTCGCGCTCCTTCGCCAGAAGCGCCGGGTCGAAATCGAGTATCTTGAGCTCGCTCGCGCTCCTGAGCCCCTCCGGGGCGGCAATGCCGTTCCGCACGGGGGCGTAGTCCTGCGTTACGACGAGCTTTTGCCCGTCCTCCGACAGCACGAAGTCCACGAACGTCTTTGCGTCCGGGTTGATGTTTTCCTTCTTCACTATGGCTATGGGCTCCGTCACGGTCGTCACGCCCTCTTTGGGGTACGCGAAGTCCACGGGCGAGCCCTGTTTCTTCGCCCTGAGCGCCATGTAATCCACGACCAGGCCGTATGCCTTCTCGCCGCCTGCTATGGCAGTGACCACGCTGCCGTTACCCCTGCCGACTGAGACCCCTGCCGCCTTGAGGTCCTCGTAGTACTTCCAGCCGAAGCCTTCGCTCCGCACTAGCACGCCGAGCTGGTACGCCGCCGCGCCTGAGTAGAGCGGGCTCGCGATGAAGGTGTTGCCCTTGGCTGACGCGTCAGTCATTATCTTCCAGGAGTCAGGGGCTGCCTTTACCTTGTTCGTGTTGTAGATCAAAACTGTCGCCAGGACCTTCGTGCCGCAGTACATGCCGTCCTTGTCGGCGAATTTCGCCGGTATCGCGGAGAGTTCCGGCGAGCGGTACGGCTCAAGCAGGCCCTGCGTCTTCAGTGCGTCGAAGGTGACGCTGTCCGCCAGGAGAAGGACGTCCGCTTTGACCTCGCCGGTCATCTTCTCCGCCATTACCTTGCTGATCACCTCTTCGGTGCCTGACCGGAACACCACGACCTCGATGTCCGGGTGTTTGGCCTTGAAAGCCCCCAGCAGCCCCTCCACGTCCTCGTCGATCTGGGACGTGTACAGCACGAGCGGCGCCGGTGCCGCCAGTGCCGGCGTACAGACGAGCAGGGCTAAGACGCACACAGGAAGGATCCTTCTGATGAAAAACGATATCTTTCTCATAAATTTCCGCCTCCACTTTCGCGTTCATGTAGTATTTTTAGTGCTCATACCCCCACAGAGAGGCGGCGCCCCCTCCGGTGCGCGCCCGACGCGCACCCGCTCATTCTAACCGCTTCTCGCGGATTGGTAAACACGCGGGTTGAAATCGTTCGGTTTTCCATATTGACAGATCGGGGGAAAGTTTATATATTATGCCCTGTTGTTATTACTAACTGCTAATAGGAGACGGTGCAAGTGCGATCTGAATTGAAGCAGATGCGGCAAAAGCAACTACTGAGCCTTTTGGACTCCGACCCGCTCATGAGCGACAGCGAGCTCGCGAGAGAGCTGGGCGTCAGCGTCGGGACGATACGTCTCGACAGGGTGTTGCTCAACGTGCCGGAGCTTCGCGAGCGAGCGCGCCAGATGGCGGAGAGCGCGTCGAGCCGGCTCACCTCCATGAAGCAGGAAGAAGTGCTGGGGGAGATCATCGAGCTAGAGCCAAACAGGCTCGCCCTCTCCGTGCTGTCCACCAACAGGGAGTACGCGTTCAGGCACACCGACCTCATCGCGGATCACTATATATATGCCCAGGCGGCGACGCTTGCTATCGCCGCCGTGAAGGAGGAGCTCGTCATCGTCGGATCGGCGCGCGCGAAGTTCATCAGCCCCGCAAGGGTCGGCGACCGCCTGACAGCCTGTGCCAAGGTCGGTACGCACAAGGACGATAAATACGCGGTGAGCGTCCACACCAGGATCGCCAACAGGGAAGTGTTCGTCGGCCGTTTCGTAGTCGTGGCAGTGACGACGGGCAGTGGCGCGCCAGGCGGCGGGCGAACCGCCTTGGGCGCGGAGTAGCGCGGCCGTGCTGTTCGCGCTGGACGCCATGGGGGGCGATTTCGCCCCGAAGGAGCCATGTCGCGGCGCTGTGCTGGCCTGCGGCGAGGCGCCGGAGCTCTCGGTGGCCCTGGTCGGACGCCGGGCTGAGATAGAGCCGCACCTGGAGGACGCCCCATCCGGCGTGCGGTCGCGGATACACATCGTCGAGGCGTCCGAGGTCATCGGCATGGGGGACAACCCCGGCTCGTCCATCCGCACCAAGAAGGACTCCAGCATGAGGGTTGCGATGGAGATGGTGCGCGCGAGGGAGGCCGTCGGGTGCATTTCCGCAGGCAACACGGGGGCGATCGTCGCTGGAGGGGTGCTGGTGGTGGGCCGCATCAGCGGGATAGACCGCCCCGGTTTAGCCGTGCCTATACCGGCGCTCGAACGGGCCTCGCTGCTGCTCGACGTGGGCGCTACTGTGCGGTGCAAGGCCATAAACCTCTATCAGTTCGCGCACATGGGGTCTATTTACATGAAATCCCTCTCCGGCGTCGAGAACCCTAGCATCGCCCTGCTGTCTAACGGCCTGGAGGAGATAAAGGGGGACGCCGTCATATCGGAGGCCCGCGAGATGCTGTCTGGGGCGTCACTTAACTTCAGCGGTTACGTCGAGGGCAAGGACGTGCCGCTGGGCCATACGGACGTGGTGGTCTGCGATGGCTTCACCGGGAACGCCCTGATAAAGTTCGGCGAGGGCATAGGCGAGATAGTCAAGTCGCTGGCGCGGACGGAGATAGAAAACCACTTTCTCCCCAAAATAGGCGCGGCGCTGATGATGCCGGCGCTCAAAAAGATCTGGGCGCGTTTCGAACACGAGCAGCGCGGCGGGTCGCCGCTCCTGGGCGTGGACGGCATAGTGGTGAAGGCGCACGGCAATTCGAGGGACAGGGCCATCGCTGGGGCCCTGATGGTCGCACTGGGCTTTGCCCGGCTCAACGGGACGGAGTTGATAAAGAACAGTTTCGAGCGCTAGGGAACTCAAATTAGAATTAATTATTTGCCGGCAGGAGGTACATGATTTGGCGACAATCCAGGGAAGGCCGGTCGGGATATTAGGTACCGGCATGAAACTGCCCGAAAGGGTGGTCACGAACGCGGATCTAGAAAAAATCGTCGACACGAGCGACGAGTGGATAGTGCAGAGATCAGGCATACACACGAGGCGCGTAGCGCGGGACGGAGAGAGCAACGCGTACCTGGCGGCTGGCTCGGCGCTGGAGGCGATGCGGGCCTCTGGCGTCGGGGCAAGCGACATAGACATGATCATGGTCGGGACAAACTCCCCAGACACCCTCTTTCCAGGCGTCGGCCCGATCGTCCAGAGCATGATCGGCGCCACGCGCGCCGGGGGCATGGACGTCCAGGCCGGCTGCCCTGGCGCGCTGTTCGCGATGGCATCAGCGGCGGGCGGCATAGCCTCCGGCATATGGGACAACGTCATAGTCGTCGGCTCTGAGGTCATGACGCCCCTGGTCGACCAGACGGACCGCAGCACATTAGTCCTGTTCGGAGACGGCGCCGCCGCCTGCGTTATGGGGCAGTGGCGGGAGGGCGCTATCAGGGTGACGCACGCGGACATGAAGGCGGACGGCTCCAAGGGCAGCCTAATATGCTTCCCCGGCGGGCTGGCGGCGGAGCCGGCGTCAGAGAGGACGCTGCGCGAGAAGAGGCATTATCTGAAGATGAACGGGCGCGAGGTGTTCAAGTTCGTTAGCCGCGAACTTCCCGATTATTTGGCGAATTTTTGCCAAAGTTGTGGTATAACTTGTGACGAAGTGGATTGGTGGATATTTCACCAGGCCAACATCCGCATCATCGAATATGTTTGCGAGAGGATGGGCATTCCGATGGATCGGGTCGTCATAAACTTGGACAAGTACGGAAACACGTCGGCTGCGTCGATAATGCTGGCGCTGCACGAGTCACTTGAGGGAGGCATCGTGCGGCGGGGGCAGAGGATCGTGATATCGAGTTTCGGGGCCGGGATGACTTACGGCGCCATTCTGGCCGAGTCCTGAATTTGAACCGGGGTGCTGCGATGTTTAGCTCCAACAGAGTAGTGAAATTGCTGAAAATCAAGTATCCTGTAGTGCAGGGCGCGATGGCGTGGGTCGCCGACGCGGACCTGGCCGCTGCCGTCAGCAACGCTGGCGGGCTGGGCATAGTCGCTGCGGGCAACATGCCGCCGGAGATGCTGGACGCTGAACTGCTCAAGGTGCGGCGTCTCACGGACAAGCCCTTCGGCCTCAACATAATGCTGCTCTCGCCCACATGGAAGGACGCCCTCGACCTGGCTGAGAGACACGGCGTGCCTGTGGTCACCACGGGCGCGGGTCTGCCCGGGAAGGTGATAGAGAGGCTTTCGCCCTTGGGGATTACCGTGATACCAGTGGTCGCGTCCGTCGCTCACGCGGAACGGGTGGAAAAACAGGGCGCCGCCGCCGTGATCGCAGAGGGGATGGAGGCTGGAGGCCATATAGGGGAGATTACGACGATGGCACTCACGTCCCAGGTCTCGCAAGCGATCAAGATCCCGGTCATAGCGGCCGGCGGCGTGGCGGACGGCCGCGGGATGCTGGCTGCCTTCGCGCTGGGGGCAGAGGCGGTGCAGATAGGAACGCGCTTCGTCTGCGCGGCGGAGTCGAACGTACATATTAACTTCAAAAAGAAGATCATCGGTGCGAACGACCGTAGCACGGTGATAACCGGGCGCGCCCTGGGACACCCGGTGAGATCCATAAAGAACAAGTTCACGCAAGCCTTCACGGATATGGAGGCCAGAGCGGTGCCCATAGAGAACCTCGACAAGTTCGGCTCGGGGAAGCTGCGGGCGGCTGTGGTGGACGGCGACGTGGAGAACGGCTCCGTGATGAGCGGCCAGATAGCGGGGCTGGTGAGGGCCATCCAGCCGGCGGGCCAGATAATAGAGGAGATCGTTACGGAGGCAGCGTCCCTTAGCAGGGCGATCGCGGAGCGGTTTGCCTGATCGTATAAAGGTGGTGGCTAGAGAGTGTCATACGCGATAGTTTTTCCCGGCCAGGGCGCGCAGGAAATCGGGATGGGGAAGGATTTCTATGATTCGTGCGGCGTCTCCAGGGAAGTTTTCGGCGAGGCGGACGAGGCGCTGGGCTTCCCGCTATCCGAGGTGATCTTTGGCGGGACGGATGAAGAGCTGACCCAGACCGCCATAACGCAGCCGGCGCTGCTCGTTGTGAGCATCGCCGCCTTGAGGGCGTTTGGCGAGGAACTCGCCGCGCGGGGCAAGGAGCTGCGTCCGGCCTTTTACGCCGGGCACAGCCTGGGCGAGTACACGGCGCTCGTGGCGTCCGGCGTGTTGTGCCTCGCGGATGCCGTGAGGCTTGTCCATAGGCGCGGCCAGCTCATGCAGTCTGCCGTCCCCGCAGGGCGCGGCGCCATGTCGGCCGTCCTGGGCCTGGGCATCGACGCGCTGGCGGACATATGCAAGGAAGCCGGCGGCGTGTGCAGCCCGGCGAACGAGAACGCCCCCGGGCAGGTGGTGATATCCGGCGAGACGAAGGCCGTGGAGAGGGCCGGAACGCTGGCGAAGGAGCGTGGCGCGCGGAAAGTCGTGCCGCTCAAGGTGAGCGCCCCCTTCCACTGCGAACTCATGAGGCCGGTTGCCGATGAGCTCGAGAAGGAGTTCAGCAAGCTGGAGTGGCATGACCCGTCGACGCCCATAGCAGCCAACGTGGACTCGTCGTTTTTGCGCAGCGCGGACGCGATCCGGGAGGCCCTTTACAGGCAGACGTACTCGCCCGTCCTCTGGGCGGACGGCGCCAGGGCGATGGAAAACGCCGGGGTCTCGCTCTTCCTGGAGTTCGGCCCGGGGAGCGTGTTGTCCGGGCTTATAAAGAGGATCTGCAAGGGCAAAGAAACTCGGACCGTGGGCAAGCTCGCTGACGTGGCAAAGGCTATCGAGGCCGTAGAGGGGGTGCCCTCTTGAGTCAGGGCAGGGTAGCGCTGGTGACCGGCGCAAGCCGGGGTATAGGCAGGGCGGTGGCGCTCAAGCTCGCCTCCGACGGATACCGCGTCGCCATAAATTACCAGAACTCCGCCTCCGCGGCGCAGGGCGTGCTGGAGCGGATACGGGCGTCCGGTGGTACGGCGATGGCAGTCCAGGCGGACGTCTCCAGCGCGGAGCAGGTCAAGGGGCTGTTCAGCGCCGTAGCTAAGGAACTGGGTCCTGTGGAGGTGCTCGTAAACAACGCGGGGATCACGAGGGACAATCTGCTCGTGCGCATGTCCGACGAGGAGTGGGATTCGGTCGTCAGGACAAATTTGAACTCAGTCTTCTTCTGCGCAAGAGCGGCAATTCGGACGATGATGAAAGCGCGCTTCGGGAGGATAGTGGCGATGAGCTCGGTGTCCGGCTTGGCCGGGAACGCCGGGCAGGCCAACTATGCCGCCGCGAAGGCGGGTATACTCGGCATAATCAAGAGCATCGCGCGGGAGGCCGGCTCTCGCGGCGTGACGGCTAACGTCATCGCGCCGGGCTACATAGAGACCGACATGACGGCGTCTCTCGCGGATAGCGTCCGCGAGAGGGCGCTCGCCCAGATCCCGGCGGGACGGTACGGCTCGCCGGATGACATAGCCAACGTCGCGGCGTTTTTAGTCTCAGACGCGGCGTCTTACATAAATGGCCAGGTTGTCGCCGTTGACGGCGGTATGACCATGTAAACCAGCATTGAGAATGCCGGCGACAGAAGAGGAAGGGGGTGAAGAGATGCAGTCGGAGGAAGTGCTCGCTAAACTCAAGGATCTTGTTATGGACCGCCTGAACGTCGAGGAGGATCAGATAAAACCTGAAGCCTCTTTCGTAGAGGACCTCGGCGCGGATTCGCTCGATATAGTGGAGCTGATCATGGGCATTGAGGAGGAGTTTGAGGTCGAAATCCCGGACGAGGACGCCGAGAAGCTGACAAACGTCGGCGAAGCGCTCGCCTATGTCAAGGCGAAGCTCGGAGTGGAGGACTGACGAAGATAAGCGGGGCGCGGCGCGGCAAAGGGCGCGCCCCCTTTGTTAAGGAGTGATTGTGTGAGAAGGGTCGTCATTACTGGCTTGGGGGCTGTTACCCCCATTGGCTGCGGCAAGGATGACTATTGGGACGCTTTGGCCCGGGGGCGCAACGGCGTGAGCGGCATTACGCTCTTCAACACTGAGGGGCACACTGCCAGGATAGCCGCCGAGGTTCGCGGCTTCGACGTCGAGCCGTGGCTTGACAAGAAGGAGGCGCGCCGGACGGATCGCGTCATCCACTTCGTGATCCCGGCTTCTGACATGGCCATAAAGGACTCAGGCATCGACCTCGGATCCGTGGACGCGAATAAGTTCGGGGTGTACATCGGCAGCGGCGAGGGCGGCATCACCACGACGCACGAGAACTACAATATATTGAAGGAAAAGGGCCCGTCGCGCGTTAGCCCGTTCTTCGTGCCTATGATGCTGAGTAACATGCCGGCGGCTTACGTTGCCATGCGCTTCGGCGCGAAGGGGCCGAACATGGCCGTTGTCACCGCCTGCTCGACCGCCACTCACTGCATGGGTGAGGCGGCTTACGCCATAATCCGCGACGACGCCGACATTATGCTGGTGGGTGGCGTGGAGGCGGCCATAACGCCCATCGCGATAGCCGGTTTCGCCAACATGAAGGCGCTTTCCACCCGCAACGACGAGCCGGAAAAGGCGTCAAGGCCCTTCGAGCTCGACCGCGACGGTTTCGTCATGGGCGAGGGCGCCGGGATACTGCTCTTCGAGGAGCTGGAACACGCCAAAAAACGCGGCGCCCATATCTACGCCGAGGTGACGGGCTACGGAAACACCTGCGACGCCTACCACATCACAGCGCCCGACCCGGAGGGCGACGGCTCAGTGCGGGCCATGAGGTTGGCCATGAAAAAGGCGGGCTGGAGCCCTGAGCAGGTTGACCTTTACAATGCCCACGGGACTTCCACCCCGCTGAACGACAAGACCGAATCCGGCGCGATCCGCACCGTCTTCGGCGACTACGCCGACAGGCTGCCCGTTCACTCCACGAAGTCGATGATAGGCCACTGCCTTGGCGCGGCCGGCGCCGTGGAGACGATAGCGGCGCTTCTGGCCGTGGAGCGCGGCATAGTTCACCCGACCATAAACTACGACCAGCCAGATCCGGAGTGCAATGTCAATGTCGTAGCGGGGTGCGCGATAGAGCGCAGGGTGGACAGGGCGCTGATCAACAACGCTGGTTTTGGCGGACACAACGGGGTATTGGCGATCGAGCGATTCAAGGGCTGAACCGTATAACATGTCAAAGAGCCTCTCATCCCGTGACAGACTTGCCGTAGAGGAGAGTCTGGGGTATGCGTTCAAGCGACAGAAACTGCTGGAGGAGGCGCTGACCCATTCTTCGTACGCCAACGAGGTGGACGCCGCGCCCAGCAACGAGCGCTTGGAGTATCTGGGGGACGCCGTGCTGGAGCTTTGCGTCTCTGAAATCCTCTTTAAGGAAAACCCCGACTACAGCGAAGGGGAGCTGACCCTGGCCCGGACGTCCGTAGTAAGCGAGCCGCCGCTGGCTTCGATCGCGCTTGAAATAGGCATCCCCAGGGTACTTCGGATAGGCAAAGGCCTCAATCGGCAGGACGGGAGGAGCAACCCGTCGATTTTGGCTGATGCCTTGGAAGCGACGCTGGGCGCTGTGTTCCTGGACGGCGGGTACGAGGCGGCGCTCAAAGTGGTGCGCGGCCTGATGACGGTGCCCGGCGAGTGTAAGCAGGACGCGCGGCTCAATCCCAAGTCCAGGCTTCAGGAGCGCGTTCAGGCGGAGGGGGAAATCCCGCCCGTGTACAGGACGGTCAGCAAGACCGGGCCGGATCACGCGACCTCCTACGAGGTGGAGGTGAGCCTGCCCGGAGGGAAGATCCTGGCCAGAGGCAAGGGCCCGTCCATAAAAGCCGCCGAATTTGCCGCGGCGGAGTCCGCGTTAGCCGCGCTCGACGACATCGAGGCCGCAAGGTGAGGCGCGCCGTCCCGTTCGTCCTGGCGCTGTCCTTTGCCGCCGCGATTATTTTCGCCCCTGCGGCATCGGGCGCTACGGCTGAACCGCCGTCCGTATACGTCACGCTCCCCTGGATGACCGGCATGGCGCGCTTCATAGTCGGCTCGACGATAAAGGTGCAGTCCTTGAGCGCGTGGAGCGAGACAGGAGCGCTGAAGAGCGTCCGGCGCGTCCAGCCAGGCGCCCATGTAATAGCGTTGGATCCGCTGGACGCCAAGAGATACGGCCTCGAGGCCGGCCGGCAGGGCCTTTATTTTTTATATGAAAATCTGCCGCTGCCCGACGAAAAGAGGAATTCGCTGCAGTTCGACGCGTCTGCCCTCCCGTTCCTGAGTCAGAGGCTTTTAATGGTGGTCAGCAGGCTCCGGCCTGAAAATTACGCCTTTTACCAGCGCAGGCTGGCGGAATTCCAATCCCGCGTGGATAGCGCGCTGGAGGTCGGCAAAAGCCAGATACGGGACATGAGCATCCTAGACCTTTCCGGCGCCGCAAGCCCCTGGATACGGGCGGCAGCCCAGGACGCAGTCCGCCCCCCTGAGTACCTCTGGGCGGCATGGGCAAAGGGGGACCGCCTAAAAGAGCTGTCCCTCGCCGTCGAAGAAGCCTCCCGCCGCAAGTGGTGGGTCGTCACAGACGCGTGGACGCCGCAGTATGTGATGGCCGCCGCGTCGAACGCCCCTAAAAACATCCACGTCGCCATCCCGGCGCCAGACCAGGATTTTTTCGTCTACCTCCACGACATCTACCTGCAGATGTGGAGGTTGTACGCAAAACGATAAACGCGCGCGTTTGGCGCGTATTCGCCACCACTGCTTCACGCGTGCCTCGCTCGCCGTCCACAGCGTAACAATAGTACGCTTCCGGGTGCTCGTTCGGCAATCGCTTGCATTGGCGACGAATACGCGCCAAACGCGGATTTAGTGTTTGTTTGGCGCGTATTCGCCACCACTGCTTCACGCTTGCCTCGCTCGCCGTCCTCAGCGTACCAAGAGTACGCTTCCGGGTGCTCGTTCGGCAATCGCGTGCATTGGCGACGAATACGCGCCAAACGCCTCGTTCGGCAATCCCTCGCATTGCCCGCGAATCAGGCGTTGTGATTTTCGCTCGTCTCTTTGAGGGCTTTGATTTCTTCGATTGAGAGCCCGGATATTTCAGAGATCAGCGCAAGCGGCAGGTCTCGGGCCAGCATCGAACGGGCTGTTGTTTGTATGCCCTCCTGTATGCCATCTTGCCGGCCTTTCTGCATCCCCTCCTGTATCCCCTTCTGTATCCCCTCCTGTATCCCCTTCTGTATCCCCTCCTGTATGCCCTCCTGCCTACCCCTGCGTTCGGCGGTAAACATGGCGTTTTGGAACTCCAGCCGTCCTTTTTCGCGCAGTTCATAAAGGCGGCGCTCTTCGTCGTTTTTAGCGAACACGTCCTCTACTGTCAGCGCCCTGCCGATCATCGGTTCCTGGGCCGTTATCATCTTCATCAATCGTACCCCGTCAACATGGCTTTATGTCACACGCGTATATATGCGCCAGCGGCCTTGAATTCAACGCTTTTCGCGGAATCCCGCATTAGCGCCTTGCTGCAATTGAATCGACAAGCCTGGTCAAATGCCCTCGCCCTGGGGTATTATGTGGAATTTTTTCAGAAGCCCTCCCAGGTGTACATCAGTGTGGCCTTGCGGCTCCGCTTCAGTTCGTCTCTCTGCCTTGGTCTTGGCATGTTATTCTTTGTCCTTTGACCTGGGTTTTAGGCAGGGAAGCAAACAAGAAGCGTAGCGCCGAGTGCTTCCATTGTAACTATCTGGGAAAAACTGAAAGTTTTTACCAGATAGTTACCTGCCTTTTTGGTGTTCCCCTTATATGGCTGAAAGGACTATGACAGCGGGGAAAAACGAAGCCAAATGGCCGAAAACTTGATATAATACCGTAAGTTCATAGATACCGACTCCGACAAGGGTTCCAGAAATTCAGACGTGGGCCTGTCGGTTCCGATGAAAACGGGCGGGGATCAGCGAATAGCGTTCCATATCGAACAGCAGCACAGGGACGACAGGCATTTTTTTGCCAAAAGGATGTTCCAGAGCTATTATCGCATGAGCGACAAACTCCAGATGCCCGTGACCTCGCTCGCGATATTCACTGGCAACATCACGCCGATAGACATTTACACGGCGTCGTGCTATGGGACGGAGGTCAATTTCAGATATAATGTTTTTCACGTGGCGAGCGCGGACATAAAAAAATTAGAGGGCGACGAACGGATTTTTGCGCTTGTGGTGTTGGCGGCACGGAGGATGCTGGATTCTGGGGAAAACCCCGCAGACCGGGGGAAATATTCTCTGGAGCTTTTGAATCTTACCCGGGGGCGGGGATATGACACCGAAAGGGCAAGGAGCGTCCAAAAGTTTATCTACCGCATACTGAGGATTCGCGACGAAAAAATTGACCCAAAAGTAAGGGAGGTATGGAGGATGCAGCTCATTCCGATAGACGAGGCGGTACGGGAAATCCAGATACGTGACGCGAAAGAAGAAATGGCTATTGAAGTCGCGCGCTCGATGCTGGCTGAAGGGCTTTCCACCGAAGTTATCAAGAGGTGTACCGGCCTAGATGATAGATCCATACTTTCACTGGGATGACTGCCTTTACAAATTTATGAGCAAATTTCACACGTTGAGATGAAAAAACGGCGGGCGGCGTGTTTTTGCCGCCCGATTTTTTTGTTCTGTCAATCAGGCGTTGTGATTTTCGCTCGTCTCTTTGAGGGCTTTGATCTCTTCGATTGAGAGCCCGGATATTTCAGAGATCAGCGCAAGCGGCAGGTCTCGGGCCAGCATCGAACGGGCTGTTGTTTGTATGCCCTCCTGTATGCCCTCCTGCCTACCCCTGCGTTCGGCGGTAAACATGGCGTTTTGGAACTCCAGCCGTCCTTTTTCGCGCAGCTCATAAAGGCGGCGCTCTTCGTCGTTTTTAGCGAACACGTCCTCTACTGTCAGCGCCCTGCCGATCATCGGTTCCTGGGCCGTTATCATCTTCATCGCCTCCCCTTCAAGGTTGTTCAGGTAAAGCCCCCAGCACTCTATAG